>JAWCQV010000044.1:0-5696 GCA_038869575.1 Bathyarchaeia archaeon
CCCCACGTAGTAATTACGTGCCTAAAATGTGGAAAACATATGCGTATACCCCTTAAAAGGAAGAAGAAAAATGAGCAAACTTACCAGCAGAATGAAACGACGCATTAAAAGCGAGTTCGGCGAAGAAAAACCCACTATTTGGATTGGGAAAAAGCAAATCTCCAACGAGCTGATTAAAGAGATTGAGAAGCAGCTTGAGAAAAGGAAAATAGTCAAAGTAAAAATTTTAAAAAGCGCCCTACAAGAGGCAAAAGCCAGCGAAATAGCCTCAGCAATTTCAAAACAAACAGAAGCCGACCTGGTTGAGATTAGAGGACACACCTTCCTTCTTTACAAACGTAGAAGAAAAACCTCGAAAGAGTGAAAGCCTTTATATCGGGCTTGGTGAATTACTGAAGGAAAACAGCGAGGAAAAATTGAAATTGCCAACTCCAAACGATGTGCCAGCACCCCAATTCATCCGGAAACTAGCCAATTATCTAAAAGAAAATGTAGACGAAGTGACGCCCCCAACATGGGCAAGCATAGTTAAGACAGGGGCGCACACACAGAGACTCCCAGACAATCCAGACTGGTGGTTTGTACGATGCGCCTCGCTACTGCGCAAAATATACATTCATGGACCAATAGGGATAGAGCGGCTCCGCGCGGAATACGGCGGCAGAAAGGACTTCGGCGTCAGCCCGGAACACGCCGTTAAGGCAGGCGGCACAATAATAAGAAAGGCTTTACAACAACTTGAAAACGCCGGTCTTGTAGAAAAGTTTCAGAATCGGGGAAGGCGAATAACAAAGGAAGGAAGAAAGCTTCTGGAAGACATTGCTGAAGATGTGAAGAAGGACTTACTGAAGGAAATGCCTGAACTGGAGAAATACCAAAAGAGTGGATAAGCGGTGACAGAGGAAGAACTTGAGGAACTCCGGCAGAAAAAACTTTTGGCGCTACAACGGAAAATAGCCGAAGAACAACGAAAAGCCCAAATGGAACAGCAACTCGAGATGCAAAAACAAGCCATATTAAAAAGCATTCTAACACCGGAAGCCAGACAAAGGCTAGCAAACTTAAAACTTGTCAAACCAGAATTTACAGCGCAACTGGAACTACAGCTAATACAGCTAGCCCAGACGGGAAAACTACCAATACCGCTAACCGACGAGCAGCTTAAACAAATACTAATCCAACTGCAAGCCCAAAAGCGAGAAATAAAAATAAGAAGGGTTTAGCATGGCTAGATTCAAGCCCACAGCAAAAAAGAGGAGGCTAGCAAAAGCTGGAAAACAGAAAAGGGCTGTTCCAACATGGGTTATAGCAAAAACTGCCGGAAAGTTTAGGACTCATCCGAAGAGGAGACATTGGAGAACCAGAAAAATAAAGGCTTAGAAGGTGAAATAGGTGAAAGCGGAAAAAACTGAAGTAAAAACCAGCGAAGAAGTTGACGAAGAAAACGAGGGGGAAACCGTCGAAAAAGCAGAAGAAGTTGTAGAGGAATCTTTAGAGAAGGCTGAAGCTGAAAAACCGCTAGAAGAGGAAAAAGCAGAAGAAGAGGTTAAGCCTCCAAGAAAGGAAATTGAAGAGGAAATTGTTGAGGAAAGATTTTACACCATTCCGCTTGGCAAGGCTTGGCTTGTACCCCCAAATAAGAGGGCGCCAAAAGCCATCAGGATAATACGCGATTTTATTAAGAGACACATGAAGCTGGAAGCAAAGAAAGAGGGTGAGGAAGAAGAGGAAGTCGAGCCTAAGAAGCTCATAATAAGTAATGAGGTTAACGAGAAGGTTTGGAGCAGAGGCATAGAGAAACCTCCACGTAAAGTACGCGTAAGGGCTGCCAGAGATAGGGATGGAAACGTTACTGTTTATCTCGCTGAAGGAGACTGAGCTTGGCAATTTACCTAGCAAGTCTTTTCGGAAGCGCAAGCATAGGAGTATACTCGCTAGCCACCGAGAACATGCTTTTAATCCCAAAATTTGTTCCACTTAAAAAAGCTGAAAGGATTGGGAATTGGCTTAAAGTAAAATTAGTGCACACAACCATAGGCGGCTCAATACTGGTCGGCGCATTGACCTGCGCCAACTCCAATGGAATTATTCTGCCTCACTTTGCAAGGGACGATGAAATTGAGGCAATAAAGTCCATATTCGATGGTAATATAACAGTGATGGAAACTAAGAAGACGGCTTATGGAAACATGGTTTTGGCAAACGATTACGGAGCAATCGTAGACCCTAGGTTAAAGAATCCTGAAATTAGGAAAATCGCCGACACCCTCGGTGTGGAAGCCGTCCCAGGAGAAATAGCTCAACTCCCATATGTCGGCTCCTTAGCGATCGCAACGAACAAAGGAGTATTGGCACATCCTCTGCTAAAGGAAGGAGAGCGCAAACTTCTGGAGGACGTTCTTAAAGTGCCTGTAGACGTTGGCACAATTAACTGTGGCATACCATACGTGGGAACAGGACTCATTGGCAACAGCCACGCCGCCGTCGCCGGCTCATTAACGACTGGTCCAGAAATGTTTATAATTGGACATGCCTTGGGTGTAGTAAAGGAAGATGAATGAAGTGAAAGTTTTCAGAGTCACAGGGGAAATAACTAAACCAAACATGAAAACCCACTTCAGAAAAGAGGTTATAGCAATAAAGCCCGAACACGCCATAGAAAAAATTTACACAGAGTTAGGAAGCAAACATCGCATAAAACGCTTCCACATAAAAATAACAAGCGTTGACGAGGTCAAACCGCAGGAAATCGAAGACCCTTTAATAAAAAAGATGATAACAGAGGAATCATAAATTGGCAGTAAAAGTTGAAGAAGAACTCAGAAGATTAAGTGTTGAAATACGCATTTTAGAGCAGACGGCAGAAGCATTGCAATCACGAATAAGTATGATAAACGCTGTTATAACCGACCTAACTTATGCAAGCATGACACTGGAAGGATTGGAAAAACAGAAGGAAAACGCGGAGCTTCTTGTCCCAATAGGGGGAAACTCCTACGTGAAGGCGAAGCTTGAAACACCGGATAAAGTAACTGTCGGAATCGGTGCTGGCGTCTCAGTTGAGAAAACCTTGCAGGAGGCTAAGGAGATAATTAGAAAAAGGCTGGAGGACTTGGAGAAGAGCAGAACGTCTCTTCAACAGCAGTTTTCACAAGTTGTTGACAGAATCAACGAGGATAGAGAGCGCTTCGAAGAATTGGCAGCCCAATTAAGAAAGGAGACGCCCTCAAGGAATGTTTGAGAGGCTTAAGTCCGGCTTAAGCAGTCTAGTAAACAAGATTACAACAACCGAGCTTAAACCCGAAAACCTCCGCCCGATACTTTCCGAGTTCAAGCTAAACCTAATAGAAAATGATGTGGCTGTTCCAGTGGCAGAGCGCATATGCGAAGAGATGGAAAAACGCCTAAACGGTGTCCAAATAAAAAGACTGGAAGACAAGAAGAAAGTTGTGGAACATCACCTCCGCGAAGTGCTCCTAGAAGTTATGCTCACAAAAAGCAAAATAGACCTGTTTAAGGCTATGGAGGAAAAAAGGAAGAAAAAAGAACCCTTTGTCATTGTTTTTGTTGGAATTAATGGCACCGGAAAAACGACAACAATAGCTAAAGTTGCCAAACTCTTAAACAATAGGGGCTATACTGTTGTGCTCGCATGCAGTGACACGTACAGGGCAGGTTCAATCGAGCAGTTGGAAACCCACGCCAAGCGTTTGGGCATACGAATGATAAAGCATAAGTATGGTGCAGATCCTGCGGCTGTAGCCTATGACGCAATAAACCATGCTAAGGCCCACGGGATCCACGCTGTTTTGATAGATACAGCGGGACGAATGCAGACAAACCGCAACTTGATGAGCGAACTAGCAAAAATTAAGCGGGTTGTAAACCCAGACTTGACCATTCTAACCGTTGACTCCCTAACTGGAAACGATGCGGTAATGCAGGCAGAAGAGTTCCACAAAAGCGTCGGCATAGACGCAACAATACTAACAAAGGTGGACGCTGACATTAAAGGCGGCTCAGCCCTAAGCGTAACTTACGTCACACAAAAACCAATACTGTTTGTTGGAACCGGACAAAAATATGACGATTTAGAAGAATTCCGGCCGGAAAACTTTGTAGACATGATATTAAGATAGCAGTTATTATCGCTGTTTATGCTTACTCTCCGTGAAACGTAATCGCTTGAAAATCTCTTCAAATCCCAGCCTCTTAAACAGCTTCAAAGATGGAGCGTTATTAGAGTATACGTCAGCTTCAACGCACTCAACGCCCTTATCTAAAAACCATTTGAGCATAGCCTTAACAAGCGCCTTGCCAACGCCCCGCCTCCTATAAGATTTTTCAACAAAACAGTCGCATATGTAGCCCCTTTTACCCTTATAAGCCCAAGGCTGGCTGATCCAGCCAAGCGAGTATCCAACAATTCTACCTTCAACTTCAGCCACAAAAACCACAGTGTCCTCACCCTTTATGTTCTTAAGAATCCAGCTTGGACTTTGAAATTCGCTAGGCAAAGATGAAATCATAGAATCCATGGCGCTCTCGTCCCTCCCAAGTTCCCTCGAAAGCCTAACAATCTCTTGTAAATCCTCTTCATCTGCGCGTCGAATTTTCACGTCGATTAGAACTTCATCTGGTGATTTCGCTTTGCTAGACGACATAAAATCGCCCAAAATTTGAGTTAAAGCGGCTCGCCAATAACATTTAATTTCTTGAGAATTTTCTTTCGCAACTTAGGATGGGTAAGATCCTCATCAAAGTCAATAAAATTAATCCTCAACTTTTGGTCCGCCACGGTTGGTAGTTTCGCCGCGCCAAATACCTCGAATCTAAATAAAGCGGATTTATACCAGTTAATTCCCGGGTTTTTGCCTACTTTAAAACCTAAATCGTAAGCGAATTCTTCGTAGTTGGCAGTGCCATAATCCATTGGGTACACAGAAAAGCCTTGAATAATGTCGGTGATTACACAATTCATTTTGGCCAGCAGCTTTTGAATAGCCAACCACTTTTTCAGAGAAGCTTCGTAATGGGTTAAGCCAAAATATCCCACGCCGCTTTCTTTGAGGCAAGCTACACCCCTCGTTATAAAAGCCTTTAAGCCAGAAACCGTTTCGAGCGGCTCCGAAGAGAATACATCGAACCTCCCTCGAAGCTCCTTCGGCAACGGCTCAGCAACATCGTATTCAACAAATTCTATGCTAAAGCCATAATCTTTATTGACTTCCTGCAAGAAATCGCCCAACCGCTTGTCAATTTCTAAAACAGTTATTTGGGAAGGCAAACCAGTTAGGGCTAAGGCAACGCTCAATAAGTCATCGTCACCTATCAAAACAATTTCTTTCCGATCTAAATCCCCATAATGGTGCATTAGGGCGGCCCGTGCAACCACATCATGCTCAAGCATGTAACCCTGGAAAAAGTCTAGGGACGGACTTGGTCTTTTTCCAGCAATTTCCTTGAACTCTTCAAGAACTTCTTTGAATTTTGCTTCTGGAATTATTCGCTTGCCAAAACAAGTAGGGCAGGTTTTCCCTTCATACTCTAGGCTTCTCGGGTTAATTTTTTCTTTCCCCTTCTCGGTTATATAGAAGCCGTCTTTGCCAGTTGTTATGAGTCCTTCTCTATCTAGCCTTTTAAGCGTCGCCACAAAGTCCTTTAAAGGACAGTTGATCTTCTCAAGAAGCTCCCAA
>JAWCQV010000045.1:0-5513 GCA_038869575.1 Bathyarchaeia archaeon
AAGAGCTTGCCTTGTAGAACGTTTGAAGGGGAAAGCCGAAGCATTCACAACCTCTACAGCATCAAAATTACTGCTTGTTTTCTGTCCCAAACTTGCCTTTAAAAAGGCTTTTGGGTGACACGCAATAGCCAACCCGCCTAGGCTATGAATTATTTCTATGGTTTCTTCTGCTGTCAGGTTTTTGGGCACAACCTCTAGAATGTTCAGCCCAATTATGTGACCTTCCAAGCTTGAGACTTCTATGCCTGGTATAATTAGTAGGTCTGCCACAGTTTTTGCCAGTTTTAGTGCTCCGTCGACTGTGTCGTGGTCTGTTATGGCTACTCCGTTCAGTCCAGCCCTTTTAGCATAGGCAACAAGCTCCTTTGGCTTAATTAATCCATCATAGGAGTAGCATGTGTGGACATGGAGGTCTATCTTTACTTTCAGAGTTTTTCACTTCGCCATAGTCTTTCTAACTTTCTCTAACATCTCGTCAAGTCTTTTCTCGTCAGCCTCTATTTTGCGGAAGAGCGGCTTAGCCTCAGCTATCTTGTGACCTGCTGGCAATGGCTTTAGGGCTTCATCCCACCTCTGCTCGTGAACCCTTCCTGGCAAGTTGAGATTTTTCCAAAGTTCATCCGCGGTGAAGGGGATTATTGGGGCTGAGGTTATCGCCAAAGCCTTAACCAGCTGTGCAGCCACATAAATCACGGTTGCAGCCTCAGCCTTGTCACGTTTAACCAGGTTCCATGGTTCCTTATCGTTCAAATATTGATTTCCAAGTCGGCTTATGCCTACAAAGCCGTTTGCGGCTGACTGAAGTTGGCAAGCCTCAAAATCGGCAGCCATTTCGTCGACCTTCTCTTTGAGGCTTTCTATAACTTTTTTGTCGTCTGCGTCCAGCTGGGCTGGTTTTGGAACTTTGTTGTTAAACTGCTTATTTATGAAGGATAGTGTGCGGTGGATGAAGTTGCCAAAGGTGTCGTTAAGGTCTGCGTTAATTTTTTCAGTGAAGATTTCCCATGAGAAGTTTGAGTCTCTTGTTTCTGGTCTTGTAGCTATTAAGAAGTAACGCCAATAATCAGCTGGGAAAAGCTCCAGTGCTTCGTCAATCCATATTCCTATCCTAAGGCTTTTTGAGGCTTTCTCACCTTTGAACTGTAGGAATTCTGTGGCGGAAACGTTCCATGGCAGATTGTAATCTTCGTGGGAAGCCATCAAAAGCGCTGGCAAGATTATCGTGTGGAAGGGGATATTATCCTTCCCAATAAAGTAAAGCGTTTTTGCATCCTTATCGAACCAGTAAGCTTTCCAGCCTTCAGAGTTTCCGATGTTTCTGAAATACTCTATTGTGGCTGAAACATAGCCTAAAACAGCTTCAACCCAAACGTAAATTGTCTTTCCTTCAGCCTCTGGAAATGGGGCTGGAATTCCCCAACCGACGTCCCTTGTAACGGCTCTAGGCTTTAATCCTTCCTTTATCAGGTTTAGGCTAAAGTTTTTTGCGTTTGTAGGCAACTGCCTATTTTCACTTATATATTTGGCTAGTTTTTCTGAAAACTTTCCAAGGTCAAAGTACCAGTGCTTTGTGGTTTTAATGACGGGCTTACCCTTGCAGATTACACAATATGGCTCTATCAGCGTAGTTGGTTCAAGAAGTCTTCCACAGTTATCACATTGGTCTCCTCGAGCTGGTTCGTGTCCACAATGGGGACATTTTCCCTCAACGAACCGATCTGGCAAAAAGCGCTTGCATTTCTCGCAATAAAGCATCTCTGTTTCCTTTGTGAATATATAGCCGTTCCTGTAAATCTTCATTAAGTGCTGTTGAACAAATTCCTTGTGTACCGGACTTTCTGTTCGTGTGTAATTATCAAAGGATATACCCCATCTTTTAAAAAGCTCCATAACCCTAGCGTGGTTTCTATCCGTCAACTCTTTCGGTTTTACGCCAAGTCTTATGGCTTCAACTTCGATTGGAGTTCCATGCTCGTCAGAACCACTAACCATGACAACTTCTTCGCCCTTAAGCCTATAATAGCGGGCGACAACATCTGCTGAAAGAACAGAACCCACCAAGTTGCCTATATGCGGCGTTACATTTATGTAAGGCCAAGCCGAAGTAACCAAAACCTTTCCGAGTTTCACTGCACCCCCTACATTCAAACTGCTATAAGGTAGAATAAAGGTTCATGCTTAAAAATTAAATGGAAAACAAAGGGAAGTTAAGGTTTTTCAGACTTCTCCTTTTCCTCTTCAGTCCATACTCCTCCGGTCTTTCGCGTTGATAAGAATATAACCGCTGCGATGATTATGGTACATACAATAAGTAGGACGACTTGTACGGTTAATAGGATGATTAGCTTATCAAAGTTTTCAATGGATATGAAGAATGGAGTACTTTTCACATATATAGTTGCGGAGCCATTGTAGCTGTACGGCAGCTTATCCACATAAGCAGTTATTGAGATCGAAGACGGGCCATATAAAGATGTTACTCTTCCGTCCATAGGCACCGTAAATTCTGCTGCCAACGCTTTACTTCCACCATTCTTTTCGAGAGTTGGTAAAGGGCTCAAAGTTATGGTGTCGTTTCCCTCCCATTTTTCGCCTGTATAAGCAAACCATGGATATCTTATGGTTACGTTGTATAATATCAAGTCAACATCAGTCCTATCATTACGAATTACTATTGTAAGTTTGCCACTTTCTCCAGGTTCGTAATATATTTTGTCAGTCCACGCGTATATGTTAACAGTCTCTAAAGGTTGTGGAGGCTGCGCATAAACTTGTGCCGGAAACATCACTGTTATAATCACTGTGATTACAATTATCATATGCAAGCATTTTGCATTTACCATATCCAAATTCACCAACTTGATGATGTTAGAGCTTACTTTATTTAAAACTTCTTACCTCATTTCGCATATTTCGCGCAAAATTCTTGTGATAGAAGCCGCTGTTGCATCCGCTCGCAAACCTCTAGGATTAAAATGTGTAAATGACACCTTAAAATTGCCCTTTCTTAAAGCCTCGTAAACCTTTCTAGTAGAGATCGTAGGTAAGCCTAACTTATCGCATAGCCTATCAACCACATAGTATGTGATAGGAGCGTCTGCTTCGTCTTTTACTAAGGTTAAGATTTTACGAATTCTATCCGCATTTCTCGTCTTTTTATTTTTGCATTCAGCCAGCATTCTTTCACAGAAGTCTATGTCAAATATTTCTTTCAGCCACAGTGGTCCTGAAAAATCCATTTTTGAGCCACATTCTGGGCATCTCAGGCCAACTCCAATAAAAGGAATTTTTACAGCACTTCTGTGGAAGCAGTTAAAACAATGGAGAATGAAGCCCATGTTTTGGAGACTTTTGTCGGCGTTTTTCGCGCCATACGTTAGGACCGTGTAAACGCGTATGTAATGGTCTGTGCTGTGGCTGAAAAGCACTTTTATGCCCATTTCATGTTTTGCGGCTGTGGTTGCCAAGCACCCTAGTAACAACCTAACAGCCAGTTCATGGCAGTACTCCGTTCGGAGGGGTTTACCGCCATACTTTCGTATGCAAGCTTTTGGGTGTACTCCACATAAGGGTGCCATGTCGGTGGCTGTCAAAGCGAGTAAACCGCCGTCTCTAAGGGCGCGTATGGCAGAATCAAGGAAAAGCACGGGAGAACCGAAGGGGTCTATATCTATGACATCAAAGCGTTTTCTTGGCGCGGCATAACGGGCAAGCAGCAAGTTGGCATCCTCGTTTTTAACAGTCACCTTCCTGCATAATCGATTCATTTTGACATTGTATTTTGTAAGCTGGTAAGCCTTCTCATTAATGTCGTTAATTACAACTTTTTCGACGCCCCCAACTTCTTTTGCTAATCTTATCCCCCTTATACCGCAGCCCGTTAACGGCTCACATATTGAAATTTTTCGGCTCAATATTTTTTGGTAGGTTTGAACAGCAATAACAGCCAAGTCTCGGTTTAGCTCCATGATTGGGTTGTAAAAGACTGGAGCCTTTGAAGGTGCATAATCGCTTGGCTCTTTAATGAAGGCTGAAAGCCTTGGCACGAGCGCCTTAACTTCACCCTCTTGGACTACTTCTGTTGGAAAATTTATTTCCAGCTTTTTATAGCTCATTTCTTACCTGGATAAAGCCAGCAGCCAATATTAGACTTCTGGTTCTATGCAGCGACTAAAACGTTTTAGCTGTAAATATGTGTTATATGCATAATAAAAGCGAAGGGTGAAGCTGATTGAAGGCGTTCATATCTGTTGATTTGGAAGGCATGCCCTACATTGTCACGCCAAGCCACCTAGGTTTAAAAGGCGCCTTATATGAGGAGGCTAGGAAAATCGCCACAAAGGTTACCCTGGTGGTCGCCGATGAACTGCACAAAAACGGCTTTAAAGAAATCGTTGTCGCAGACAGCCACGGGTCAATGGTTACCCTCCATGTAGAAGACTTGCCGGAATACATGGAAATTGTAAGGGGGTTCCCACGCCCTTTAAGCATGGTTGCTGGCGTTGAAGAATGCGACGCCGCCATCTTTCTTGGATACCATGCCAAGTTTGGAACAGCGAGATCCTCCTTCGACCATACATACAGCGGCGGAAGCATTAGAAAAGTTGAGGTTAACGGCATCGAAGTAAGCGAATTCCTCTTAAACGCTTATGTTGTCGGAGAGCTACGCGTTCCAGTAATAATGGTTGCAGGCGAAGCTCAACTCATAAAGGATGACGTTAAAAGGTTTGCGCCATGGGCTGAAGCAGTCAGCCTAAAAGACTCTTTAAGCCGCGTTTCCGCCAAAAGTCCAAGCATGACAAAAATTGAAAAGGAGTTGAGGGACGCAGCAAAAAGAGCTGCATCAAACTTTAAGCCGGCTGCTGGCAAGCTTCTGACCGCGGAAAAGCCTGTTAAAATGAAGGTAACTTTCCTAGTAAGCCACTTTGCAGATGTTGCAGAACTCTTGCCAACTGCCAAGAGGATTGACGGCTTAACAGTGGAGTACACGTCGCAGAGCATGGTTGAAGCCTACAAAACCTTTGAACTGCTCGCACTTGCCTCTAGTGGCATGTCCGCGATTCTGACACAATTGTCATAAGAAGGTTGATGAGGTGCCTAAACGGATTCTTCTAATAACCGGAAGCCCAGGCGTTGGAAAAACTACGCTTTTGCTTAAGGTTGTTGAGGCTTTAAAGGCTAGGGGGTGTAGCGTCGGCGGAATGGTAAGCCGCGAAGTTCGCTTATGCGGAACACGAGTCGGCTTTGAAATTCTGGATTTAACTGATAACAGCAGACGTGGCTGGCTTGCCCATGTGCAGCAGAAAGCCGGTCCACAAGTAGGCAAGTACCGTGTAAACTTAGACGATTTGAACAGCGTGGGCGTTGACGCAATTTTGAGGGCTGTTAGGGAATGCGATGTCATAGCCATAGACGAGATAGGTCCAATGGAGCTTTATTCCGAAAATTTTAGGTATGCAGTTAGCGAGGCTGTTGAGAGTGGCAAGCTCGTGGTTGGCGTGGTTCATTGGAAA
>JAWCQV010000046.1:0-5481 GCA_038869575.1 Bathyarchaeia archaeon
CTTTCAATAGCGGGTGGACTTATACAAACCATAGAATTTGCGGCTCGAACTCCGGAAGATTAGCCTCTTGAATAGTTTATATACCATTGGTAAAATTTTGTATGGGATTTATATGAAAACCGAATTTATCTAAGAGTTTATCTGAAAGTTTGACATAAGCCATATAGCCACAATTACATGTAACATTTAGTGTAACGTGGGTTTAGATGCAGAAGTCTTATTCAAGACTATTAGGGATCGTTGGAAAACCCAATACTGGAAAATCAACATTTTTCAGTGCTGCCACTCTCGCGCCGGCTGAAATTGCAAATTACCCCTTCACAACAATAAAGCCTAATAGAGGCGTGGGCTACGTGAGAACGCCTTGCGTTTGTAAAGAGTTTGGGGTTAAAGATACTCCTGTAAACTCCATATGTATTGATGGAGTCCGTTTAATCCCAGTTGAGTTCATCGACTGTGCCGGACTTGTTCCTGGAGCTTGGCAGGGGAGAGGCTTAGGCAACCAGTTCCTAGATGAGATAAGGAAGGCCGATGTGCTAGTCCATATCGTAGATGCTTCTGGCGGTACGGATTGTGAAGGAAGGATTTGTAAACCTGGCGAGCACGACCCGGTGGAGGACGTAAGGTTTCTTGAACATGAAATAACCATGTGGATGGCTAACATCCTTAAAAGAGATTGGCCAAAAATTGCAAGAACAGCCGAATCAGGGGCAACAGACTTAATATCAATTCTGGAGGAGAGGCTTAGTGGATTAGCAGTTAAGAGGACACACATTTTCGAGGCTGTAAGAAAAGCCGGTTTAAATGCTGATAAGCCCACAAGCTGGAGCGAGGAAGACTTCCTGAAGTTTATTGCCGTTTTGAGGCAGATAGCAAAGCCTATGCTTATAGCGGCGAACAAGATAGATGTGCCAACAGCTGAGGAAAACTTTGGGAGGCTTCAAAAACTGAACTATTTTGTGGTTCCGTGTTGTGCTGAAGCCGAGCTGGCATTGCGAAGAGCCGCAGAGAAAAAGCTTATAGATTATAGGCCGGGTGACTGCACTTTCAAAATTTACAATCCTGAGAAGCTTACTGAAAGCCAGCTTAGGGCTTTAGAAACGATCAGGGAGAAGGTTTTGCTGAAATTTGGCTCCACTGGCGTTCAAGAGGCAATTAACATGGCATACTTTAAGCTTTTAAACATGATTACGGTTTATCCTGTTGAGGATTTGGAGCATTTATCCGACCATCATGGAAGGGTTTTGCCAGATGCCTATCTGGTGCCTTATGGAACAACAGCCCGTGAACTTGCCTACTTAATCCACACAGAGCTTGGCGAAAGCTTCATCTACGCCATAGAAGCCAGAGAAAGAAAACGTGTCGGAGAAGACTATATTCTCAAGGATAGAGACGTCATCTCAATAGTTAGCGCAAAAAAGAGGGCATAATTTAATAGCTAGGCGCCGAAACGCCTCTTTCTAACCTGAAACGTTCTAACAGCCCTTAAAAGGTCTATTAGACGGAAGTCTGGCCAGTAAACGTCTAGGAAGCATAGCTCGCTGTATGCCGACTGCCATAATAGGAAACCGCTGAGCCTTTCCTCTCCAGATGTTCTTATGATTAGGTCTGGATCTTGTTTGGGCAAGTGGGAAGTATAAAGGTACTGCTCAAATAGTTCTTCATCAACGTCTTCTAGGGCCAGCTCTTTTCTTCGAACCTTCTCGGCAATTTTCTTTGCAGCATCCACTATTTCAGCCCTTCCGCCATAAGCGAAGGCTACGTTTAGGAAATGACTATCGTAATTTTGTGTGGCCTTCTCCACTTCGGCTATAATTTTCTGCAGCTTTTCCGGAAGCAGACTTGTTCTGCCAATAACTTTAACCTTGACCCTGTTCTTGTGAATTCTCTCATCTGTTATAATTTTCTGCAGCTTTTCGAAGGCAATTCGCATAATCTCCTCAACTTCTTTTCTGGGACGTCGGAAGTTCTCTGTTGAAAAGGCGTAAAGGGTTATAGATTTAACGTTAAGCTTTAAACACCATTCGAGGAGCTTCTCAACCTTTTCAGCTCCCTTCTTGTGGCCGTACCATGGGTCGAGGTCCTTCTCCGAAGCCCATCGCCTATTTCCATCTAAAATTACGGCTATGTGTTCAGGTTTGACGCCATTTTTAACCTGGTGCCAAAGCCACCTTTCATAAAGTTTGTATGCGCCAATGGCTGAAAGTATAGACCTTAACATCTATTTGAGCCTCGCATTTTTAAGGGCGTCCATACATTGGCAACTCTTTCGCTCAAACGGTAAAGCCTTAATGGTATCAATTAAAAGTTGCTCTATTTTAGGCTGAACTTTACGTGAGATTTCAAAAACCTCTTTCGGTGTTAAGCGATCCTGCATGCCAGCAGCCATATTAGAAACAAAACAGACGCATGCGTAACAAATTTCAAGTTCCCTTGCAAGCACTGCTTCTGGCAAGCCAGTCATACCAACAACATCAAAACCCAGACGCCTAAACATTTCGATTTCAGCTGGAGTCTCAAAGCGCGGCCCTTCAGTGCAAACAAGCACGGCTTTAGGCCATATTTGCAAATCAATTTTTTCAGCAGTTTCAATTAAGGTTTTGCGAATCTCCGGACAATATGGTTGAGAAACATCTATATGCGTAACTGGGGCTTCATCATAAAAAGTTGTGGAACGCGTCTTGGTAAAATCTGCGAAATCATGTGGAACAACGATATCGCCTGGCCTTAAACTTTCGTTTATTGCTCCAACAGCGTTCACGGCTATGGTTCTCTCCACGCCAACTTTATGCAGTGCATAAATGTTGGCTCTATAATTCACCTTGTGCGGAGGGACTGAATGCTCAAGACCATGTCTGGGAAGAAAAACAGCTTCTTTGCCGCCGATTTCTCCAACAAATAACAGCGGTGTAAAGCCGTATGGAGTCCCAACAATAATCTTTTCGAAGCTTGCGAAGAGTTTTTCGAAGCCTGTTCCGCCGATGATCGCAATTTTAGCCTTCTTCTTTAAACTCTTCAACCTTTTCTTCAGACTCCTTGAAAAATCCTCTCGCAGATCTGTGAATCACGACTATAACCAGCAGCGAGGCAACGCCCAACAAAATGCCAATAACTATTGAGAATATTAAAACTTCGTAGCCAATTTTCGGATTTATCAGAATGTTGGAGGCGGATTCAAGAATTTGCCTAGTCCACGCAACAAGGACTATTAGAGCTGCGTTGCGCAGAAGCCTCGCGTCTCTTTCAAAGTACCAACGTATAGCCCTTCCAGTTAATGCCACACAAATACCAATAATTACAAGGTCCTTTGAATCCATAATAAAGTAGCCTGCAATTTGCGGGGAAAAAATGTTCAACCAGTTGGACAAATCTATGCCAAGTGAGATTATAGCTTCCGAAGCTGAAGTAGATCCGAGATAAAAGCCAATAGCCATACATAATATGCCTGCAAGCATGGAGAATGCGGAAATTTGTACCGGAAGGGGCGGCGGAGAATACTCTTTAACCCAAACATAAGCCCTCTTCATCATTTTGTCGACTCCGAAGCCCTTAACGAACATGTACGTTCCTAAAACGATGATGAATGCCATTAGGTAGTAGTGGACTAAGCCGAATATTGCAAGAACGCCTAAAATCAGGAATAGGAGTCCTGGCAGTCCCAAGGCGATGCGAGAGTATCTGGGGTTTTCCAAAACTGTTTTGAAATATCTTGAGAATAGGGCTGCTGTTTCTTCTATGGATTCGCTGTGCTTAACAACTATTCTTCTCACGGATGAAACTGGAACTCTTGACTCTATCAGTGGTAAAACCGCCTCGTCTGTATAGCCATCCGTCACGAGGATAACCTCGTTTGCTGGGAAAGACTTTAAAACTTCGCTTAATTCGGCAACTATTTTTCTGTCGGCACTGATGCTTCCCAACTCTGAACCGGACACTGTTGCGACCTCAAAGACTTCGTCTGGGTTATTCTCGCTGAGGAGGCGGTCATAAACCCTTATTGCTTCAAACATGGCGTTGGCGTCTGGCTCTTCGGGATCTTTTAGGGCTAGGGAAACAGCCGCGTTAAGGTTTTTATCCCTTCCAATTAACGGAGTTTTTATTTCAGCTTTCGCTGTTAGATCTCCATCTCTGTCAACACAGAGGATTAAAATTCTTTTCTGCCGCTGCTGTTCAGTCATCAGTTCTCTTCTCTTCCAATTCAATATTTCATATGAAGTTACTTTAAGTTTATGCTAATCCTTTCTCGGCTAACAATTTAAATTCCTCCCAGGTCAGTTTTTCGCCGCGCTTCAGTTTTTCAATGGCTTGCTTTTCCACACTTTCTAAAAGTTTTTCCTCAGCTTCCTTTCGCTTTTTCTCTTCTTCAACTGAGATTTTCTCTTTAAAACTCTTAATCTCGTCCAGTATTTTCGTTATTTCCGCATGAAGAGCTTTCATTTTCTCTCGTGTTTGAAGGTAGAGCCCATGAAAATAATCTGCTTCGCTCTTAATTTTCTTGACCTTTTCAACTTTTTCCAGCATTTCCGCATGTATTTGTTGACTTTTCTCTGCATTCTCCATAATAGTTTTATGGCAGAGATCAGCCCTCGCCTGAAGCGCCTTTAACTCAGCCTTCAGCTCGATTCTTTTTTGGTTTAGTTGCTCTATTTTCTTATGAAGGCTGATTTGGCCTTCGAGCTCCTTGACTTGTTCGACAAGGGTTTTCTCATCTTGTAAGCTTAGTGGCGTTGTTTGGATTTTCCACTCGAGGCTTTCAACATCTTTTTCCAAGGCTTTAAGACTCCTTTTCGGCTTCCTTTTCGTAAGCGGTTCAAGTTTTTTCTTCAAATCTTTAAGATCTGTCAGTTTTTGGGCTATCTCCTCTTTAATCCGGCTTCTCTGCGTTTTTAACTCCTTAACCTTTGCGTTTATCTCGTCTCGGGCGTTTTTCAAATTTAAAATTTCGCTGCGTAAGTTCCTCAACTCTTGGTTTAACAAATCTCTTTTTTCCGCATGACTTTTCGCTTCGGCTTCTAATACGCTTTTCTGCCCTTTTAAAACGGAAAGTTTTTGAGTTAACTCTTCAATTTTTTGCGTTTTCTCGCTTTGTGACACTTAGGTTCTCCTTTTCTGCCTCATCCATTCGAGGATCAGTCGGATTAATTTTGTTCCCTTTTCTGACGAGAATAGGGGTAAATTCCAATTATCTGTTATCTTCCAGCGGGTAACACTCTGTTTTGCAATTCTTTTTTGACAGGGCTTTTTATATATGAGTATTCCTCTCCTCTGCCAATGGGGAGTCTTAGCTAAATTTATGCCATGTTTAAAAAGTAGTTCGTGTATTTCTTCGGTCCTCATGCCTTTCAATTTTTTGGCTGTTTCTAAAGGCTTGTAGCCCAATTTTCTGAAAAGCCAGTAGGCATAAGCGTTATTATGGTTTCTCCAAGCGTTTGCTTGTCTCCAAGTCAAATACTCTATTATTTTTTCATCGTTGGGGGTGAC
>JAWCQV010000047.1:0-5454 GCA_038869575.1 Bathyarchaeia archaeon
CTTCCAGTAGAGTCGCCTCTGCAGCGTTATCGGTGAAGAATCCTGAGTTTACCATGGCGTAGTAGCGTGAAAACAGGGCGTCGCGCACGTTTTGGTTGCAGTGCCAGTTGCGAATGGCTTCTCCAAGCTCGTGGAGGGTTAGGCTGCCCTTTTCCTTGAGGAACTGCCATATGCGCCTAAATTCGCGGGCGGACGTGCCCGGTAAATGAAGCGCGTGGACAAGGATGTTCATCAATTCGTTGAGGTGGAGCTGTTTTAGGGCTACCTTAAAGTTTTGCGAAGGCGTCAAAACATGAATTTTATTGTAGTAGGCGTTTCTCTTGCCGTCTGAAGTCATGCCCAAGCCAGCATACTCGCCGTTCAAGTCTAAAACGACGACTGTAGCGCCGTAGTGGAGAAGCGCCGTTATCAGAAGCTTTGAAAGATGCGACTTGCCCGTCTCCTTTTTGCCCGTTATAATGTTTAGGCGCCCGTCTAGGGCTGAGGCATCCACCGTTAAGAGCGAAGCCTCCTTTGTTGTGCCCAAAACTATTGGGAGTTTGCCGTCAACCCTTGCCAGCTTAAGCAAAGTTGAAATTGGAAGCCTCTTTATGGTGGACTGCGAACGTGAAGGAAGCCACGAACTGCTTGGGCTTAGGCTCTCGCCACCATCAACGGTTGCGCGAATCTTGCAGATTAATAGCCTAGAATCTTGAATGTAGGTTATGTGGGGCGCTATCTCCAGCGGGTCAACATCCTCGCCTTGAATTATTTCGCCGCCATCTGGCAAGCTTCGTAAAAGCTCTTCTAGTATACCCGGAATGTTGGCGAACTGTATATCTATTACTTGGACTATTAGGGCTTTTTGGGCTTCAGCATCCTCTATCAGCAAATAGTCGCCTTTTTCCGCATTTTCATTTGGGAAGCTTAGGATTTGGACTATGTTGCCCTCTTTTTTATAAAGCCTCACTGTGGCTTTCCCCCTTCCCGAAGGGTCCGAACAAAAGCCTGTGCATGTCTGGGCGTTCGATGATTTTCAGGCGGTAACGGTGCTGGATGAGGTGTTGCATGGCTATGACCTCGTTGGCTGTGAAGGTGCAATGGATATGCGCCAAACGGAGGGTTTCCGGATAGCTCTGCGTCACTAAGTCGTTTCCGATGAGCCTTTCAACAGCTTCTACTCGTTTTTCTGGTGGCTGTTCCCGGTCTATGTCAAGTCTGAAGGTGCAGTTTCCCCTTGTTAGTTTTGCCACGTAAACTTCGCCAAGCAGTACTGTTGGCTGTTTAGGCTTAATGTTTGGAACTGCGATTATGCATGGTGGTTTTTGGGTTATCAGCGTATCCGTTATTAGGTAGCCGTTAAACCTCAATGTGGTCATTTTTGAAAAAGCTAAAACCGTGTTGCCGGCCGCTCTGGCACTGCTTAGGATTTCCTTCAGAGTGCTTGTTGGCGTGTCTGGTGTTCCCGCCGTCAAAGAGCCGTCGAAGAGTATTAGCCCATTGCTGACGGTTTTTGTTAGGGTTTGTTGGAGCCACCTTTCTAGTAGATTTGCCATCCGCACTGGTGCCTGCATAATGTTCGGCGAGGCTTGGCTCTCGCCTTGCTCTGGGAAATAGGCGGCTTGCAACGCCCTATAAAAATCTTTTAGATTTTCTTCTGTTATGTGGAATATGAAGGGTCCAATGCGTAGATAAGCGTAATTTCTGCCTTTTTTCCATATGCACGTTCCACGGATGGCTGTTATTATGCCCGTGCTTGTTTCGCCTAGTTTAATGCTTGATGTGTCCACCGCGGCTATTGTTGTTTCCTCTGTTCTTGGTGTTAGTGGTATGGGCTTGAGGCTGGTGTTGTTTATGATGGCGTATAGGGGTTCTTGGCTTGTGTTGTTGGCGTTTGTGGTGTTTTGTTGAATTGTTTGTTGGTTTAGTTGAAAGGTTTGGCTCTGCACGTGTTTTAGTGAGTGGAGGCTTAGTTCTATGAAGCGTTGGGGCAGCGTCAGGTCCATGGTTTGTTGTGGAAAATTATATTTTGGTGTTGCTGTTATAGTGTATTGTTCAATCACCAAGATTCACCAACATGCAGTTGTTGGCGGAAGGGATATATAAGTGTTGTGCATGAACAAGATGCACAATTCAATATTCAACAAGGTGAAAAATTGACACAAAACAGCGTAAAACCACCAATACGCGTAAAAATGAGAGTAGGCGAAATAGAATTCGAAATAGAATGCCAAGAAGAACAACTACAAGCGGCAGTAGACCGCATCCTATCAACGGTAACAGAGAAACTGAAGCAGGCGCCACTAGCCCTAACAGAACGTCAACCACCACCGCCAAGAGCAGAAACATGCAAAGGCGTCATACAAAAACTATGGGAAGAGGGCTGGTTCTCAACGCCAAAAACCCTAAGCGAAGTCCACAGCGAAATGGCAAAAAGAGGATTCCACTATGACAGGACGGCGGTAGCCCACGCCCTAATAGACCTAGTCAAAGACGGCATACTAACAAGAGATGGAAAACCACGAAGATACCAATACGCGCAAAAAAGACCACCAATATGATTAGACCTCATTGCAGTTAAACTTTACACTACTATTAAGGCTTAAGTTTAATTGACGTATATTTTGATGTTCTCAGGTGGAACGTGAACTATTATGGCTGAAAGTGAAGTTGTTTGGGATTTGTCTGAAATCTTTCAAAGCGTGTTAGATGCTTCTGTTCATAAAGCCATGGATGGAGTGGTGGCGACGGCTGAAGCTTTTGCCGCTAAATATCGTGGAAAGATTGGCAACCTAAAAGCCGAAGAGTTGGCAAAGTGTCTACAGGAATATGAGGCTTATTTGGCTAGGTTGCGGGACATAACATTGTTTGCTGAGCTTTCCTTTGCGGCTAACATGACCCTTTCCGAAACACAGTCGCTTCATGATAAGGCGATGAAGCTTGAGGCTAGGCTTGGCAAACTCTTAGCCTTCTTCGAGTTAGAGTTGGGCAGACTTGTCTACGACAAACCGGAACTATTAATGGAGTCTGCACTAGCCAATTACTGGCATTATCTAGAAAAACTGCGAAAGAGAGTTCCCCACCAGCTTTCAGAAACTGAAGAAAAGCTCATAATTGACAAGGACCA
Source organism: Bathyarchaeia archaeon (assembly GCA_038869575.1). Classification (GTDB taxonomy): domain Archaea; phylum Thermoproteota; class Bathyarchaeia; order Bathyarchaeales; family Bathycorpusculaceae; genus JAGTQI01. Next base: position 3,107 of record JAWCQV010000047.1, read on the forward strand.
GTTTGGTGTTTACGCTTGGGAAGAGTTTCAAGCCAAGTGGCTTAACACAAGAATGTTTGAAGTCACAGTTGAAGGCGAAAAGAAGCTTTTGCCCTTCGGCGCCGCTTACGGCTTGTTTTCGCATCCAGACAGAGCGACCCGCGAATCCGCGTATAAAGCGGTTTTCAGCCTTGTAGGCAAGGATGGTGAAGTTTTCGCCTCTGCTTTCCGCAACATCTGCAACGACTGGCTGGCGGTTTGTGAATGGCGTAAATACGGCTCACCTATGGAAGCCAGCCTAATAGAAAATGACACAGACCAACAAACAATAGACAACCTTCTCAAGGCGGTTGAAGAAAATGTGAGCGTATACCAACGCTATTTAGGGCTGAAAGCCAAACTTATGGGACTGCCTAAACTGATATGCCACGACATTCTTGCTCCTTTGCCAGATGCTCCAGACATGAAATTCACCTTTGAACAAGCCAAAGACCTCGTTATAAGAGCTTATGAAAGCTTCGACGAAGAGTACGCCCATGCTGTAAAAGACATGTTTAAGCGAAACCACATAGACGCCACGCCAAGATATGGCAAACAGCACGGAGCCTTCTGCGCCGGATGGTACAACGGCAAAACAGCCTACGTCCTCCAAAGCTTTAACGGTCGCCTACACGACTTATACACTTTGGCACATGAACTTGGACATGCAACCCACGACTACTACTGCTACAGAAGCCAAACAATACTGAACACACGAATCCCAATGGTCATAGCTGAAACAGCCTCCATATTCGGCGAACTATTGTTAACAGACCTATTGCTGAAAGAAGCTAAAACAAACATGGAAAAGAAAGTGGTCCTCTGCAGAGTTTTAGACGGAGCTGGAAGGGTAATTTTCAGCGTAACCGCCCGCACATGGTTCGAACAGTCCATTTATGAAGCTATAAAGCGTGGCGAATACCTAAACCACGAAACCATATGCCGCTACTGGGTGACCGCCAGGGACAAAGCCTACGGCGACGCTGTGGAATGGTTCAACGAAATGCTCTCAGAATGGAGCATAACACCCCACTATTACATGGCAAACTTCAGATTCTACAACTACCCATACGTTTACGCGCAATTATTCGTTTATGCACTTTACCAAAAGTACATGGCGGAAGGGAAAACCTTTGTCCCAAAAATGAAGCAAATCCTGTCCGTGGGCGGAAGCCTATCTCCAGCCGAAATAGCAAAAATAGCCGGATATGACATTACAAAAAAAGACTTCTGGCAAATAGGAATAAAACAATACGAGCACTTCCTAAAACAGCTGGAAGAAATAACAAAATAGGAAATCGGAAAGGGGCTAGCCAATTTAGCAGTTAAAAACTACTAAATTCTATTCTTAAAATAGTGGCAATAAGTACTTAAATGATTATTTTGTTCTTTTGTTTAGTTCTCTGTGGACTTTAATTATTTGTTTTAGGATTTCTGATCGGAACTCTCTCACTTTCTCGTTTGGGGGAGTTTTTGATACTACTAGGACGATGTAATAGTTTTTGTCGCTTTGCTCTTCAACGTAAATCCTAAAATCTTGAAAGTTTTTGCTTAAAGCCTTTTGGAGATTAGCTAAAACATTGTCTGGGTCGTATTCCACTGGAAACTCGTATCTGACGCGGACTGTTTTTGGCTCTTCCCTTTCTTCCATGACAACGCTGTTGGAGAAAGCCAAATTATTAGGGATTTTCACCATTTCCCCGCTGTCAGACAAGATTTTAGTGTGGAGAAGCCCCACCTCCATCACAACGCCCCTCAGCGTTGGCATAAACTCGTCCCTGCTAAACATTTTATATGCTGGAAAAGCGACGGTGGAAAGCGGCAGACCGCCAGAAATTTTCACTTCGGTTCCTGGTCTGAGGAAGCCTGTTCCAAGAATTATTAGTCCGGCAAACAGGTTTGCCAGTATGGGCTGTAATCCCAAACCAATTATGAGACCAGAGACAGTAGCGCCTGCAACCGCAGTTATGCCCGTCACTTCAAAAACTGCTAAAATCATAAGCCCAATTACCACATAACCGACAACAAGAATGACGTTCCTAATGAGGTATACTTCTCTGCCCAAATGCTTGAGCCTACGGGTAATAACCGAAGCCACCAGCTCAAGGGCTAAGGCGCCAAAAATTACAACTGTTATCGCCCTAATAATGTTAAAGTAGGTTAGGTACGCCTTGCGCATATCTTCTGGCAGTATGGCTGGAATAGTCAAAATCCAAAGGAAAACAAGTATGGCAACAGCGAAAAGAAAATAGTAGAGCTTCCTTGAAGCCGTCAAGACTCATCCCGACATTCACCATAATACATACTGGTGCATAAAAAGAAAACGCTTG
>JAWCQV010000048.1:0-5279 GCA_038869575.1 Bathyarchaeia archaeon
TCCAGCTCTGGCAATAAACAACACTGTTAAAATTATGGGAAGAGTTCCAAGCGTTGATGAAGTGGAAAAACTGATTAAAGATGCAGCTAAATAGAAGGCTAAAGCAGGATGGAAGAAAAAACTAAGAGGACCATTCGAGCTGGCATAATCCTAGCTTTCGTAGCAGTTGTTATAGGGCTTCTAATCTACAGCCGCATACAAGCATATTCGCTGGCACCCACCTCCACGCCAATTGAACTGCGCGGCTATCCATTATGGCAAATTCCACTAGTCTATCTTTACGACTACTTCAGCCACGGAACAATATGCCTACTCTTCGCCTTTACAACTGCTGGACTAATTTACGAGTTTGTACCAAAAGAAGCCATAACAAAATACATGGGAAGCAGTAGAGCCTTAGGCTATGGACTAGCCCTTGGAATGGCGCCATTCTTGACGGTTTGCTCGTGCACAATGGTTCCGCTTTTCGGTGGGGTTCTATACGCTGGGGCTGGAATAGGTCCAGCCATAGCCTTCTTACTTATGGCGCCGGCATCCAACATACTGGCAATCTTGCTAACAGGAGAACTTATTTCATGGGAGCTTGCAGGCGTAAGAATCATAGCCTCCATAACAGTGGCTCTTGTCGCCGGCATAGTAATATCCAAAACTCCTTGGGGAAAAGCCATTGAAAGGGAACATCAGGTAAACACTGTAGCCTCCGCGTCAGCCAAAGTGGAAATTGTTAGACCGCCATTAGATGAAAGACTTTGGGCGGCTTTAAAGTTTGGAGGATACTTGGCAAAGCAAATCTTACCCTTCTTTATATTAGGCTTAATTGTAGTCGGCTACTTGGAGGCGTTCCTCCCAGAAGAGCTAATAAAGGAATACTTAACCGGGGTAGACGGGGTTCTCCTAGCCTCGGTCCTAGGCGGGCCCCTCTACACACCAACACTGGTTGAAATAGTTCTTGGAAGGGGCATATGGGTAAAAGGAGGCATAATATTATCAAAAGGGGCACTGCTTGCATGGCTTATGGGTCAACCCTACGACTTCGCTAACGCTCTAGCTGTCTCAAGGATAGCCAAATGGAAGGTTGTAGCCACCTACATGCTTATAGCTTGGGCTGGAAGCGTAACCTTTGGGCTGTTGTATGGCATGTTAAGCGGGTCGCTGTAGCCCATGACTGGCGAAAACGATTTTGGAGTTAAGCGCCCTTGCCCATGCGCCCAAGAGGCAGTAGAATCCCTAAAAGCTGTTCAGCCAATAAAAGAGGGCATGCTTAAAGAAGTGCAGTGCAAGGGCTGCGGCAAAACTTTCCTAACAAACTTTGAAACGGAATACTGCTATGACTGCCGCAAGAAAACGAAAGGGTGAAATGCGTGGCTAGGGCTTGCACCCCATGGTATCCGACAGTCTTCCCAGAAAAATGTGACGGCTGTGCACCTTTTGGCAAGCCCCGCTGCGTGGATTATTGTCCAAACGGCGTATTCGCCTTCATAGATGGAAAGGCTGTTGTAACAAACCCCTACAAATGTGTTAGTGGCTGCTCTGCATGTGAACCCCTATGCCACAAAAAGGCCATAACATTCCCAAAACCTCAGTTCTCCCTCACACCGACAAAAACGGAGGATAAAAACCTATTGCGGAAGACAATATGCAAAAGATGCGGGAAAAATTTTTGGACAAATCGTGAAAGCGACCTATGCTTCGATTGCGAAAGCAAATAATAAATGCACTTAAAACTTAGCTTTGAATCCCAACCTATTTGAGCATTTTCTCTTCCTCTTCGCTCCGGATGCGAAGGCTTCCAAACACCGCTACTATAAACGCTATTACAAAGTTTAATAGGAACAGTATAAAGGCCACGTCTTGCAGCCCAAACACTAATGACATGCATGCAGAAGCAATTGCCACTACAACAAAAATTACAAGGAAAATTTTATTCAGCAGTGCATAGTTAGCCATTTATCCGCACTCCCGAAGTCATAATAAAATTGTGATGGACAATTTAAATTTTGTCACTAGTAGACAAAGGGTCAGGTGAAATTTGTAATTAAAGAATCATTCTACTTTAAAATGGGGTATTATCCGCTCACTGTAAACCCTTAATGTATATCTCGGATCTGGACCAGCGTTAACAAGTAAAATATGCTTTGCACCGGCTTTCACATATTCGCTTAATTTTTCAATACAATCGTTAACTGTCCCGGCAACAGAAAATTCTATAGCTGCCTCTCTCGGAATAAAATCGTTGTAGAAGAGAAACTTTTCCATCCATTCAGGATCTGGAAGTGCTTTAAAAAAGGATATCGATCGCAAATTCTCTGGCAGTTCAACATTGTAGCCGGCCTCCATCAATAACTTCGGCTCAGGTATTATTTGAACCTTTATTGATTCGATCTGCTTATAAGCATCTTCGGCGTTTTCGGCAACAGATGTGTAGAGGTAAATTCCTGTATCTACTTCATCTAAGGAACGCCCAGCTCTTTCAGCCCCCTTCTTGATAAACTCTAAACGTTGTTTATACAATTTTGGGGGGAGCGGAATAGATAACCAGCCGTCGGCGAGTTCACCAGTTAATTCCAGCGTTCGCTGACTGTTAGCGCCAAAATAAATTGGAACTTTACCCTTTGCAGGAGTGATCTGTAAATAGGCATTCTTAAACTTCCAGAATTTTCCATCAAAATTTAACGTCTCGCCAGCCCATAGTTTCCGTATGGCCGTGACAAATTCTATAAGTTTTGAAACAGGCTTTTTCCATTTTATTCCAAAAGGATCTAAATTCATGGCTTCGCCGGCTCCCAAGCCAAGAATTGCCCTGCCTCCGGAAAGCTGATCCACCGTTGCAACTTTTTGGGCGAGAACCGCTGGATTATACCTATGAGGGTCGCTGACACATGTTCCAAGTAATGCTCTTTTCGTTAAAACCGCGGTTGCCGCCAACATAGACCAAGCTTCAGGCACTATACCAGGCGGTATAAATAAAAGATGGTCTGGAAACCAAAGTGAATCAAAACCAGCTTCTTCGTTAATTTGGGCTATTTTAAGCAATTTTTCCGCTGGAGACGCGGGGACTGGCAAGAAACAACCAAATTTAACTTTATTTTCACCCGCATTCATTACAATAAACCCAAAATAACATTTTTAGATGTCTAAATTAAATCTTACTTCAACAAGTTACAAACAGCTTTTAAGGCAAATTCTATTTGCACACTTCATGTGTTAGGGAACATTTTTATTTAACCCTCCAAGTTATAAATAAGTCCAACATGATAGTGCCGGCAAACATCAGCAACTTATGCAAAGACCCGGTAGAGCAATTAAAGAAATATAAAGACTTGGGGGTTAATGTAGTAGGTTATACGTGTAGCTATGTTCCAGAAGAGCTTATAATATCCGCTGGGCTTCAGCCGTATAGAATCCCAAACTTGGGATCAAAAACCAGTCCATTGGTGCCAACATTTGTATGCCAGTTCGCCAGCACTGTTCTAGAAAATATTTTTAGGTTGAAAGACTTCATCAGCGGATTTGTTTTCGCCCATACATGTGACCCTATGTGGAGGCTTTATGACGTTGTTAAGAAGAAGGTTGAAAAGCCGGTTTTTATTTTGAGGGTGCCGCATAACACGGAAGGTGAAAACTCTTTAAATTTCTTTAAGATGGAACTTTTAAGGTTTCGAGATTTTTTGGTGAATAATTTCTGCGTTAAAATTGATGACCAGGATTTATTAGAGGCAATAAAAGTTTGCAATGAAAACCGAAGATTACTCAAAGAAGTTTATATGCAAAATGATAATGGAAAATATTGCAACAAGGCCTCAAACCGTTTTTGCCTGGTCCTTGCGAGTATGTGGATGTCTAAGAAGGAAATTAACTCGCAGATTAAAGCCTCGGAACTTAAAAGCGATGTTATCAAAGAAAGTAAAGTACGGCTGCATATAAATGGGACATCTATCTACGAGCTTAACTTAATAAGAATGATTGAGGATGCCGGATGCTTTATCGCCTCCGACGATTTATGTACAGGTTCAAGGTACTTCTGGGACAACGTAGAGGAATCCGAAGATCCGATGCTTGCATTAGCACACAGATACCTTCAAAAATCTCCGTGCCCGTCGCATGGGCCACTTCAAAAGAGGTTGGAATATGTAGACTTAATGGTTCAAAAGTTTAAGGTGCATGGGGTGCTAACCGTCGCCCAGAGGTCCTGTGATCCAATGTTGTATGACGCTGTTCATGTAAGAGACATGTTTGCGAAGAAGAACGTTCCAGCAATACTTTTAGATTATGAAAATTTGGATCAAGAGGCTGGTAGAATAAAAACAAGGATCGAAGCTTTTATAGAATCCCTTAGTGGTTGAAATGAGCATGGAAAAAAGTAGAAGCCGCGTCCTTCAAACAACAAGGAAGATAGGCGAACTTATCCTTGAATATTTTGCAAAAGCTTCAGAGGCGAAAGTTCAAGGTAAACCAGTTGCCTGGATAACCGTTTTTACACCGGTGGAGCTGTTGCGCGCTTTAGACATTTATCCGGTTGCCCCTGAACACTTCGGCGCGATGTGTAGCGCCCGCAACTTTATAATGGAGTACCTTGAAGAAGCAGAGAAGAAAGGATATTCTCAAAACTTATGCTCTTATAGTAGATGTGGGTTAGGTTATGCTCTTAGCGGAATGAGCGGGCTTATGCCACCTCCAGACATTTTAATAACATTCAGAAATTCGTGTGACGTTTATGTTAAATGGTGGCAAAGCCTTCAGATGCATCTCGGCGTCCCGCTATTCGTAGGCGAGGCTCCCTACGTTTTAACCAATGAGGATCTTGACGGCTACGTTTTGGATTACGTTATTAAACAATTAATGGAGCTTATAAAAATAGCTGAGGAGAAGTTTAAACTGAAGTTTGACGAGGAAAAGCTTGTAGAAGCAGTGAGACTTTCCGATAAAGCAAGTGAATTATGGATTAAGACACTAAACTTTAGAAAACATAAGCCATGTCCACTTGGCGGCAGAGACTCCGCATCTGACATTTTCCCCCTTGTGGTGATGCAAGGCACGCAGGAAGCAGTTCAATTTTATGAGGAACTTCTCGGAGAAGTTGAAGAAAAAGTTAGAAGGGGCGAGGGCGTCATCGAAGATGAAAAGTATAGGTTACTTTTTGATGGAATTTGGCTATGGTACGCCTTCGACCTAATAAAGTATTTTGAAGATAGAGGAGCTGTCTTTGTTTATGAACCCTACAGCGAGGCTTGGGCTTGCAGGCTTGATGCCGCAAAACCACTGGAGAGCATAGCAAAGAA
>JAWCQV010000049.1:0-5275 GCA_038869575.1 Bathyarchaeia archaeon
TGTCAAGCCGTTCGACAGCACATCCATTATGCTTTCCTCATTACTCATATTTTTGGAACCCAAGTTTTTTGGCTACTTCCCTAAAACAATGCCTACATAAATATAAATTATAACGCCGAATAACAGGACCATATGAGCCGCATCTGACGCATGGCCTGGCGCCCTTGCCGTACTTTCTTTCCTTTTTAGGCCTCTTTTTACCCATAAAACGCCCTCTGCATAGTAAATTAGACTATTGCAACCCCCAAAGCATCTTTAACAAAAACCATAGCCTCCTCGGGTGTTAAAACATGGCTTGAACCTATTTTCGCTTTGCTTCTGCGCCGATTTTTAACACGCCATCCGGGCCTGCTTAGCGATACGCAGACGTCCATACCGAATATTCCTATTTCTGGGTCATATTTAACTCCTGGAATTTCTATATGCTCCTTTATTCCAAATGCGAAATTTCCGTACTCATCAAAACAACTCTTTGGAATCTTGTAATCAACAACATGCAAGACCTTTTTTAAGAATTCGATTGCTTTTTGCTTTCTAAGGGTGACAATACAAGCCATTGGTTCACCCCTTCTTATTCCAAAATCCCTAATGGTTTTCTTTGCCTTCCGTTTGCACGGTGTCTGTCCTGTTAAATTCTTCAGCACCTTTGAGGCTTTTTCAAGAGGCTCTCCGGACTTTCCAACACTTATGTTAACAACAACCTTGTCTATTCTTGGTTTAAGCATCGGATTTGTTTCCCATCTCTTTCTGGTTTCATCTTCGGACATTCTATGGAGCCTCCGGCAAAGATATTAGCGGTTTTGTTTCGCCTATTGCAAAAATGAACCCCATCACAGTCTGATAGCGATTGCCCTTCTCGTCTTCCACCGTGACAATGGCGTCTTTTCGTTTCTTGCCTTTAATCCTCTCAATTCCGACAATTCTGCCATACTTTCCAACGTTTTTACCGCCAGTAATTATCACATAATCGTTCTCCTTGATCTTGATATGTTCAAGAATTTGCCTATCCGGAAGTGAAAGCTTGACCGTATCAAAAGTGTTATAGACGTCCTCTTGCGGGTTTTTTGGGTCTGCAACCTTGATCAACACGTTTGAACCGTCATGAAGATTCAACTGTACATGTCCGTTTTTCACCACGGTTTTGCTCTCTATTCTGCACAGCTTAAAGTTGGCTTCCTCCTTGTTTATGGGATGAAGTATTAAGCCCTTATGGGATGGCAAAATGCGGAAATGCTTATCCAGGTCGGGAAGCGAGACCACGTCCATGAGTCCCGTTGGAAACTTATCGTCCCGTCTAGGACTCCCATCAACGTAGACCTTTCCCTGAGCAGTTATTATTTTGGCTTCCCTTCTTGTTTTTGCAACCTTTAAAATGTCACGCAAAAGCAGAGTTATTGGCAAACAGCTCTCCAGAGAATGGGGACCGGGGATTGGCTTTACAACCCAGACAAACTCTTTCCTGTGTATTGGCCAGATTCTTGGCGCTGGCTTACGTTTAAGGGTTGTTGAGCCGCCTTTTTTACCCAAGTTCGGGTTCCTCCGCTTTTCTATGCCTTCTTACAGCCTTTTTCTTCATCTCCAGCGCTACTTTCTCCCTTTTTTCTTTGCCCTTTTCCTTCGTTTTTTTCGCGGCTCTTTTTCTCCTAGCCGGTTTTTTCTCTTTCGGCGGCGCCTCTACCACGGCTGATGGTTTTTCCTCGACTAGCTTTTCTTCGGCCACCTTTACTTCTTCCAAGGGTTTCTCCACAATTTTTTCTGCAACCTCTTTTGCCTTCTTCCGTCTTTCCAGAATTTTCTTTCTCCACTTGTCGTCAAGGTTAAGCTTTGTTATCATGACTTTTGAAGGGTGAATTGGAACAAAAACCGTTGAGCCGTCAACTTTCTCTCGGGTTAATCCTTCAACATAAATCTTAAACTTTTTCCTATCAACGCTGGCAACTTTTCCCTCGAACCCTTTATGGTCCCCTCTCATGACACGAACGGTATCGCCGCTCCTCACCGGAAGACTTCTAGTACTATAAGACTTTCTTAGCTCCGGCGCCAAGTTTGCAGCGAGATGCTTGTAACGTATGTGATCTGGAGCTTGGAAAAGCATTTTCCTTTGTTTTGAAGGTTTTGATGTTTTAGCTATTGCCTGCATTCAAATTTCACCGTGCTATATTATGATACTGGCGGCGCTTGCTATTCTTGGCCATCTTTCAGCTGCCTCCTTTGCCACTGGTCCACGGATTTCGGATCCTTTCATCTCGCCCTCTGCCGTTATTATAACTGCTGCATTATCTTCAAATTGAACCCAAATGCCGTCGGCCCTTCTAAAGGGCATCCTTTGCCTGACAACAACTGCTTGGAAAATTTTCTTCCTCATGTCCGGAGTGCCATGTTTAACCGAAACTGTTATGCGGTCGCCCACAGCAGCCGAAGGGACACGCCTAAGCCTGCCTTTATAACCCATAACCTGTATTAGGCGCAGTTCTCGGGCTCCAGTGTTGTCTGCACATTTCAAAATGGAGCCGGCTGGCAATCCCCTCGAGATTTTTGGTCTTTGGCCAATCACTCCCCGTGCAACCAAACCTCTAGTTTTTGCCTTCGCCGCCATTATTTAGCCTCCTCTTTCTTCTCCACAACCACAAAGGAGACTGTTTTGCTTATTGGCCGACATTCGGCTATTACAACACGATCGCCTTCTTTTGCATCTATACATGGCGGATTATGAGATGGGATGCGGCTGCGCCGCCTTTCATATCGCATGAACTTTGGAACATACTTCAAATAATCGTGGCGCACTATAACGGTTTTGTCCATTTTTGAACTAACAACCACACCTTCTAATATGCGGCCTCTTATTGAAAGACTCCCATGGAATGGACAGTTCCTGTCATTGCAAGTTTTCTTAGGCTTTTTTAAAGTTGTTGCCATCACCAAAGCCTCCTGACGCGTTTTTTGAGACGGTCTTCAGGTCTTCCAACAAGAAGCTTACCGTCAATTTCAACAACAGTTCCATCAGAAAACTTGAAATGAAAAACTGAGGACCCCTTTACAACAATTTTTCTTTCGCCTTTATGGAGTATAGTAAATGTGTTCCGCGTTTCGTTTATTATCTTGCCGCGTAACCCAACATAACCCCGATGGGTACTCCGGGCAACTTTCGCCTCTGTTCCAATAAACTCGTACCGTATTATTTCAGGCGTCACCTTCACTTACTCATCCTCCCTTACCTTCTGTTATTTTAGCCTCCATTTTTCGCTCATTCTCTATCGTCAATATTCTGGCAATCGCTCTCCGCAACTCCTTTATCCTCGCTGGGTTTTCGACCGCGCCGCCAGCCTTAACCATAGTTTTAAGCCTAAGAAGCTCTGTTCTAAACTCGTTGAGCTTTTTACGCCGTTCTTCCGAAGACATTTCCCTTATTTCCTTGACCCTAATTATGGGCATTTACTTGGCTTCCTCCTCTTCCTCTTCTTCAATTCTCTCTTCTTGGGTCTCCTCCACTGGAGCCTTTTCAACAGCTTCTTCGAGCTTCTCCTCCGCTGGCAGAGCCTCAACTATTTGGATTTTGTCTGGAAACTGCGCGTCAGGAGGCATTATCCTAACCTTAACACCGTAAATGCCAGGTTTAAGCTGGACATGAACCTCAGCTTTACGCATGTATTTTAAGGCCGGGTCTCCGCACTTTGGCAAGTAACCACTCCTAAACTTTTCGTATCTAGCTCGTTCAGTTCGCAGCTTCCCACTTATGATTATCTCCACCCCTAAGGCCCCGGCTTCCACAACTTGATTTAAAGCCCAGAAACCCGCACGCCTGAAGTGTACGCCCCTCTGCAAAGCGGAGGCTATACGTGTAGCAACAATATAGGGGTTAAGTTCAGGAACTTCAATTTCAGAAACTGAGATTTGGGGGTTGGAAACTTTGAATTTCTCCTCCAATACTTTTGCAAGTTCCCTTATAGTTTCGCCGCTTCTTCCAATCACAAGCCCGGGTCGCATAGCATAAATAACAACGTGAGTCCCAAGCGGAGTTTCCGAAATGTTTACCCCGCCATAACCAGCCTTTTCGAGTTTTTTCTGCAGAAACTCGTCGATTTCCGTCCTCTTTCTAGATTTCGAGATAAAATGTTTTACAACGGCCATTAGGCTTCCTCCATGACTGCCTCAGGTTGTTCTTCCAAGGCTATTTCAATATGGGTTAGGGTTTCAAATTTCGGTGCGGCTCTACCAAAAGCCCTTGGCATATAACGCCGAATTTTCATTCCAGGGTAAGCTGAAGCGTGAATTATTTTGAGCCTTTCTGTGTCTAATCCCTTGTTTTCAGCGTTGGCTTCTGCTCCCTCAAGAATTTTTAGAATCTGCTTAGCCACCTTTGTAGGATACCTGCCAGCATAAGTCTTTTCCAGTCCATGACGGTGAGCCGCTTTCTTTTTGAACCTTGTGAAGGGAACAGCCCTCTTTTTGGCTATTACATCCCTCAAAAATTTTTTGGCTTCCGAGATCATCATGCCCTTTATTGCATTACATACTTCGCGGGCGGATTTATGGGATACCCTAACTTCTCGCCCGCTTGCCTTAACCGTTTTCTCGGGGTCTAATGCTTCCTCTGGTATAGAGTATCCCCATTTTGGCACTCGATAGACTCTCCAACTGTGCAATTGAACAGCTACATGGCGGTTTATATGGTTTTCCATAAACCGATACGTTTTCAAGTTCGCCTGACAACAAAAAATCATATGTCATTTAGGTGTTACTCTCACACAATTTTCCGTAAATCTTCGATGCGTTTATGTTCAACCAAGACTTTATTGAGAACAAACGGTGAAAACCGAATGAAGAAAAACGAGCACATAACAATGCTGCATGGAGCAGGTGGAACCGTCATGCACGACTTCATCAAAAACTACATTATAAAGTACTTTGGCGGTGCTGAAATCGCGTGTTCTGAAGTCCCTCTCGAGGCTTTAGACGATGCTGCAGTTGTTGGCGACATAGTCTTGAAGAGCGACTCCCACGCAGTAAAACCCATATTCTTCCCAGGTGGAGACATTGGACGGTTGGCTGTTTCCGGCACCGTTAATGATATTGCAGTTTTGGGAGCCGAGCCTTGCGCCTTAACGTGTGGCTTCGTATTGGAAGAAGGATTAGACATATCTGATTTTGAGAGAATTTTGGCAAGCATGAAACAAACATGCCATGAGGCAAATGTAAGCATAGTTACAGGCGACACAAAAGTTGTTGAAAAAGGAAGTTTAGGCGGCTGCGTGATAAATGTTTCTGGAATGGGAAG
>JAWCQV010000050.1:0-5212 GCA_038869575.1 Bathyarchaeia archaeon
AAGCCAAAAAGCGTTATGCCGGACTTCTTCCAGATGGACGGCTTGATATTGTTGGCTTGGAAGTCATAAGAGGCGACTGGGCTGTTGTAGCCAAAAAGGTGCAGGAGAAAGTTTTAGAGATAATTTTGAAGGAGCAGTCACCACAAAAAGCCGCCAAATACGCCCAACAGTTTATTTATGAGTTGAGGCAAAGGCGGGTTCCCTACCGTGACTTGATAATTTGGAAAACTTTGACGAAGCCTGTCGAAGAATATGCAGTTAAGACGCCACATGTTGAGGCTGCTAGAACGTTAATGGAGAAAGGTTGGAAGCTTGCCATGGGCGACAAGATTGGCTATGTTGTAGTTGCTGGAAGCGGGCGCCTTTATGAGAGGGTTAAGCCCTACATGTTTGCTTCTTATGATGAGGTTGACGTAGAATATTACGTGACCAATCAAGTTGTGCCAGCCGCCGCCAGAGTTCTCGAATGTTTCGGCATAACAGAGGAGCAACTATTAACAGCGAAGGTCAGCGAAAAAATCGGTGGGAAAGCGGAAGGTGTTAAAAAGCTCACAGACTTTTTTGGAAGCTAACCTTCTAATATTTCAGAAAATGTTGTTAGTTGAACATTTATTGGCGGCTTTAAAGCTTCTGAAATGCGTGAAGCTACTATATTTTTAATATTCTTTTCGCTAGCTATATCCACAATTCTTTGAGTTATTATGCCGTCGAAGACGATAGTGTCTACGCCGCTGATCTGTTGAAGTTTTTCAGCTAGCTGACTTACAGGGAGCCTTTCTATAGGCTCTAATTTTTCGTTTAGGAGAACTGCCTCGAATGTGCCGTCCAGTTCTTTAGCTATTTGAACAACCTCTTTGGGAAGCTCTACTCGTCGTTTTTCCCTTTTCGTCGGTTTAAAAAGCTCTTCAACCAGGACTTTTGCTTCTAAAGCCTCAAAGATTTCCTTGCAGTTCAGCTCCTCAACCTCCTTTCCTCTTGGTGCTCTAGCCACATACTTAACGTTGGTCACTTGTAGCAGTTCTTTAAGTATTAGGTCTCCGCCCCTGTCCCCGTCAAGGAAAGCCGTTGCTTCCTTCTCTTTGCATAGCTTCTTTATTGTTTCTGGAACCTTTGCACCCTCAAGGGCTATAACATTGTGGATTCCGCAACGCAACAAGTTGATTACGTCGGCTCTTCCCTCAACAAGGATTATTTCCTTTGAGCTGTCGATTTCCGGCCCAGCCGAAAGCTCCTCCGGCCCATATTTTTCAACCTTCGCCACCTTCAGGGTTTCAGCTAACTCCTTGAAAACTTCATCAACTGTTGGCATCGACTCAATAGTCCATTTGTGGAGGATTTCCTTAGCTCTTTCAATTATGGCTTTTCGGCGGGTTTCTCTAACATCCTCAATTTTTTCAAGGGTTACCTTAGCAGCGCATGGCCCAACACGGTTTATGCTTTCTATGCTTGCTGCCAAAAGGGCTGTCGAAACACGGTCAAGACTTGTGGGGATGGTAATTGTCCCAGTAGTTTTATCGTTTTTCGAATGGAGCTCAATTTCTATTCTGCCTATTCTTCCAGATTTTTGGAGCTCTCTAAGGTCCAGTTCTGGTCCGAAAAGGCCTTCTGTTTGCCCGAAAACCGCCCCTATAACGTCTGGTTTTTCAACTACTCCTTCTATTTCGAATTTTGCGCGTATAACATACTTTACTGTAAGGGTTTGTGATGAACCCGTAAGCGTCACCTCCATTCTGATATATGCCTTGTTAGCCTGATTATTGTGATGAGAGAACCGTGCCCTCTCAACACTCGGAACTAATTAATAATAACTTTGATATATATTACCTTTATGAATCGCCAATCTTTCTCTTTAATGTTTTCATGTATTCAGCTAGGCCTTCCACGTCTTTTACTTCCCTTCCCGCCAAGCTGGAAAGCCTCAGCCAATAGTATGTATTAGCCCTTACGCTCATCTTTTCTATATGATGTTTTAAAATTTCTGTTAGCTCTCTGCCTTTCCTGTCAAAGTCTAAAAGCATTATGACTTCGCTTGTTTTTAAGGTTTCTATTTCCGAGATAACGTCTAATAGGCTTTTTCCGCCAGTTTTGGCAAATATTATCTGACCGTTTACGCCCAGCTCTTTAAGGGATTCCGCGTCTTTCCAGCCTTCAACAAGAATTGGTTTCCCATTTTTGTTTTCTTCGGCTAGCTGCTCCAAAACCTGTAGTATTTGCTCTTCCTTCTCTTTTAGACGTGTGGACAAGCCCTTTTACCTTGTTACCTCAGCTTTTTTAACAACTTCTAGGCTTTCTCTAGCCTCTTTATCTGTTTCGAAATAGCGTCTTATGGGCTCCAGCATTTTGGCCAGTTCTTTTGCAACTGCGTTTTTCAAGTCTTGGGGGTGAAGTTGTCCAGCTCTGTAAGCTTTTTCCAGCTGCTCATAATTTTCAAAGGTTATTATCCCACCATATTTGGATGGGCGTTCAACGGTGAAGGCCTTCACCTCGTGGAATATTACGTATTTGACTATTTCCAAAACTGGGTTCATTTCTGTCTGCTTTTCTGGACACCATGCCCTTTTCAGTTTAGCCCTTATCTGCCCTTCATCGTCGTGGATGAATATGGCAGTCCAAGGCTTCGACTTGCTCATTTTGCTGGCAATCACCTGTTCCAGCTTATCTTTTGTTTCGAGCTTAGCTGGCTCTGCTATGCCCATTAACAAGTGGTGGTGCACAGCTACAGGCTTTTTCCAGCCCATTTTTGGAAAGATTTCTCTTGCTAATACGTGGGCTTTCCGCTGGTCCATTCCGCCGTGGGGTATGTCTGCGCCAATAGTTTTTATATCAACGGCTTGCATCGGCGGGTAGAAGTACTGCGACAAGTCCAGCCTTTCGGTTTCGCTTCGACCCATTATTGTTAGACAGCGCAGCGTCCGGCTTAGCGTCATGTGTTTAGCAAATTTCAGTAGGTTTCGCCAATACTCATCATTGTTATGATAAAGCTCAGAGCCGACAACTACTTTCGCCCCGGGACAGAAGAATTGGAAGGCTTTAGCGTAGTATTTTGTAGCTTGTAGGATTTTGTTCCAATCTCCTCCAAACTTATTGTTTATGAAGCTGTGCCAATCAGCCAAATAGACTTGGCAGCGAATCCCAGCCTTCAATAAATCGTTTATTTTAAATCCTGAAATCACAAGGTTTCCAAGATGCAATAAACCTGAAATCTCAAAACCTATGTAGTGGCCGGGGCGCTCATTGGTTTCCAAAAGCTCCCTTAACTCGCTTTCCACAAGAATCTCTTCCGTCGGCGGGCGTTTAATGAGCTCAATTTTAGTTTCTATGTCCAAATCTGGTCAAGCCTTCTACAATTTGGCGGAACTGAAACTTAAAAGTTGTTTCGCGGGCGCTTTTGTTTCCCACGTTACCTATCACTTAACTTCATCGTGGAGCCATGCGCTCCCCTAAGTTAAGCTCTCTCCGGCGTGGGATTTTAGGCGCCCGCGCCCACCGGTGTCCCATGCTTGGGTAAACCCGCCTTCACGGCAACAAGCGTTTAGGAACGCTAGCTGCTTTGTTGGGTCCGTCGGCATGGATTTATCCCGGCGGGATTCTGAAGAAGGCTCGCATAAAAGGCTGGTCATTGCCAAAATAGGTTTAAAGCCTTTCAAGAATTAAATGTTGCTGTTTAAGCGGAGGTCATATTTGTGGCTATTTTTCAATCACAAAAACACAACCTTTCTCTAGTTTTTGTGGCTGGTTAAGCCTTTTATGGCTGATTAGTCATAATTGTATATGTGTGTAGGATGGGTTACGTTAGAGTTCGAGGTTTTATTGCCAACCCGATAGACCGCAATTTGAAGGAGGAGATGGAGTTTATTGTGGACACAGGCGCTATTTATACGGTTATTCCGAGAAGTGTTGCTGAAAAGCTTGGGCTGAAAGAGTTGGGTAGGCGAAAATTTAAGACCGCGAATGGAAGTGTTGTAGAATTTCCGATTTCAGAGGCATACATAACCATAAATGGGGAAGGCGTAACATCGCTTGTTGCCCTTGCAGATGATAGTACACCCATCCTTTTGGGCGTAACAACCCTTGAACTTTTGGGTTTGCAAGTTGATCCCGTAAGCGGAAAACTTGTACCCATGGAGCTAATGATTCTTTAAACTATAGGCTTTAGAAAATTTGGCTGGTTTAGGCTTATTTTCTCTACTCCTTCCCCTCTAGAACTTTGCCTATAAAATGTCGATTTTGTTGCTGGTGGATAACTGCAAAATTAATAGCCTCCCTTTATAGAATCTTTTGGGCATTAAAAACTAGCCGCCGGAGCCAATTTAGGTTGTTGGCAATTGCTAAATTGGATGTCCCCCTCTAGATTTTTCTTTGTAGCCATTCTAAGTCTATTTCGAGGCTTGCTGTTGGGTTTTCTAGTTCAAAGTTGTTTAGGACTTGTGGGTGGACTTCGCCTATAACCCCAATTTGTTTATTGCCTATTTTGATGGCTGCCGTTCTACCCTGCAGGAAGCTTGGATGTTTCGCATCTTTTATTTGCCAGTTTGCTAAGCCTAAGTTGGCAAGGAGCGCCTCGCATGTGGATTTTATTTCTGTGTAGTTGGCTGTTGAGTGGCATGTTACCGCTGCCAAGTGTAAGCGTCTCTCACACATGGTTTCTAGTCGGCGGTTTATTTTTGCCACGTCTGAAACTTCGAAAAGCTTTTGGGGGTAGCTTTCATGCTTGTTTTCCGCTAGGTTTTTTAAAAGTCCTGGTAGGAGCATCTCTCGCATTATGGTGTATTCAGCTGACACCGGGTTTGCAAGGCGCACCGGGTTTTTGGGTTTTAGTCTCATAAGCGTGTAGTGGACGCGTTCGTTTGTCAGTGTAAAGTTCATAACTTCCATGAAGCCCAACCCAGTCATTATTTGGCGCGCAGTGTCTGCCAACCGATTGACTGGATGCTTTTCGCCCACGGTTACGGTAGCTGGCACTGTTGGCTCTAAACGGTGATAGCTGTAACCTATAGCGACTTCCTCAACAAGGTCTATTTCGTGCATTATGTCAATTCTGTATGGCGGAATGAGAACTTCCAAAACACCCCTCTCAATGGCTTCAACATCCAATCGGCACTTTTGTAGGCATTTTATGGCTTCAGCCTCTGAAAGTTTTAAGCCTAGCATCTTGTTGGCGTAATTTAGTCTAAGCCTCATTTTCTCCGGTTCAAGACTGAGCGAAACCAGT
>JAWCQV010000051.1:0-5111 GCA_038869575.1 Bathyarchaeia archaeon
TCAGCCCTAAAACCTAAACGCGAAAAAGTGCCAATAATCTCGTATAGGCGATTGTCCAAATCCTCCCGCACAAACTTGTCCTGAAGCTGATAAGCCTTCAGAAAAGGCGTGTCCGGATAGGAATTCCAGCCGGGGACGCGATCAACCTTGTTGGCAGCCACAAGAAAAGGCGTTTTCCTAGCCTTCAAAATTTCAATACACTCGTAGGTTTGAGCTTCAAACCCGCGAAGAATATCAATAACAAGTATGGCTATGTCAGCTACGCTGCCGCCACGTTTCCTCAGATTGGTGAACGCCTCATGTCCCGGAGTGTCGATAACCAGCAAGCCTGGAATTTCAATCTCACCCTTAATGGTAGAAAGGAGCGGACCAATCATCTGTTTTAGGGTTTCGACGGGGAAAAAGCTGGCGCCAATGTGTTGGGTTATACCTCCAACCTCACGAGCCTGAACGCTTGTCTTGCGAATCTTGTCCAGAAGAAGGGTCTTACCAGTATCCACATGACCGAGAACACAGACAATGGGTTGACGGAGCGACATGGCAGCATTCCCTAGGCAAATGAAAGCCAGCAACCACAAAGCAAACTAATAAACTATCCCTTTAAATAAATGCTGTTTTATAGGCGGAGCTACTCAGCCTTAGCAATAATTAGAAAAACTCCCAATGCAAGAAGAACTATGGTTAAAAAGCCAAAGAACCACGTATAAACGCCCAGTGCATTGCTACTTGTTAGGGTGAAGTAGGTAGCCAGAACGCCCACAATTAAGAGGATAATCCCAAAGAATTTTTCTGCCGCTGTTATGCCGAAGCCGCCCTCTTCGCTCATTCTTTTCAGCCTCTACACGTTTGTAATGCATCTTCTACCATAAAGCATTAAGGGATTATTTTAAATTTCCCTTTTCAAGGCTATTTTGTCTCTTCGAGCTTTGCTGGCAAGTACTCATCCACAATGTAGGTTAGCCCATATCGGCTGAAGGCCTCCTGCTCAGCCTTACGTTTAATCTTCATGAAGGTTTTTATTTCCCTCTGCCACAGCGGGTCTTCCTTGTACCTTGGGTCTTTTTGAAGTTCGTAAAGCCTCTTCATGTCAATTTCGTCCAGCGGATCTGTTGGCAACTTATACTTAACGATGTCTGTTGCCCATACACCGCTCCATTTGGCATCGGGCGTTGTCAAGTCCCTCAGGTGGGCGGCATTCGCCGAGCCGGAGATTATAACCATAGCTATGTGCATCCCCCATGGGTCGCCGTCTGTGAAGATGTATACTGGTAAGCCAAGCTCGCGGTTTAGTCGCCTAATAAAATGGCGAGTTGCTCTCGGCGCTTGCCCTGCCGTAAGCACCAGCAAAGCGTTGAACTTTTTATGTACATTCTCTTCGATAAAGCGGGTGAATAAGCCGCCTTTCTCGATGGCTATTACTTTGTCTGCTGTGGTTTCGACAAATTCTGCTGAGGTTAGGGCTGGTCCAATCATAACACCGTCCGGGTGAGAAGTTAGGTTTAGGGTTTTTCCCTCATAGCCCGGAACCGTATAGCGTATTGTTAGGTCGCCGAAAATTGCGGAGCGCTCTTCTGGGAAGATGTTAAAGTCTTCTCGGGAAAAGCCCAGCACTGTTTCCAGGTCTGTTATTATATTGTTAGATTCTTGTTGGTCTTTGAAGGTCATTTCGTAGGCTTGTGCCGAATAGTAGACGTCCCTTAGGGTAGATGTTTTACGTTGGGATGTAAGCTCATAGGAGAAGAGAGCTGTCCAAACCAGCTGAGCGAAAGGTTTTAGGTGCCGGATGTTTCTGGTGCTCCGCCTAACACGTTTATCGCCTAAAATGAACTGTCTAAACTTTGGGTCATAGTAAATGTTTTCTGTGGAGCGACTTGGCATCTCAATGGATGGGAAATATCCCCTATCAATTTGCGCGTATATTTTTGCTCCAAAATTTTCAAGACTTGATAAAACCTCTTTCCGCCTTTCCATTATGCTTCTAAATTCCTTCGACTCCAAACCTTTTCACACTCCTTAAGAGTTTCTCAATATCTGGAGGTTTTTCTTTACCAGCAAGTTTTGTGGAGAACTCGGCAATTCTTGGCAGGTACTTGCTGAAAACTCCGAGGCGTTTACGTTCTCTGTCTACATGCTCTCTCCGCGTTAAGAAACGTTGGAGTTGCCGTGTCACCTCCCTTAAGCCGTTGGCTATTTCCCGCCTGACTTCTGGTCTGTCGGCGATAAACTCCTTCCCAACAGTCTTGTAGGGAACTTTTGTGCTGCAGATGTGAACAACTATGGCTATGGGCATGTCCGGCGAAACCTTGTAGCGTCGCCAGTTCATTTCATTTATGACCTTGACTGAAACGTCGCTTGCCTCATCATAAAGAAGTGGAATGCGGTTGGCAAAGCGGTATATTAGGAAGCCGCCTTTTTGTGGAATCTCGCCCCCATAAGCTATTGCAACTTCAACAATGAAGGGGTGCCCAGCATAGGTGGCTGGCTTCCGCTGGTGAACAGCCACAAACTCTGGTTTAAGCTCTTTTAAAACGCCAGTTTTTAATAGTTCCTCACCTAGGGGTGAGAGGCAGCTGGCGTCAGGTGGGAGAAACTCCTTAAACTTTTTCAGCATGTGCATAAGCCGGACAATTTCCTCGTGGGATAGCCTCTGCGGGTTTTTGGAGGGACTTATGCCACTGAACTCAAGGAATTTTCTGGCTGTTATTTCGCCCACACGATGGAAGTGGTTTTTGAGAAACTCTAACATGTTTTTGTAGGGCGTGACTTGTATGAGACGTTGGAGAAGCTCTACATCAACGCCATAGGGATGAGGCAAAGTCTCTTTAGGCGGGTCCGGCATAACCGTGGTTGCTCTTGTAAACTTGTAAAGCCTACCTTTAGGATCCACAAAGGTCAGGTTGGCGTAGGGATTCACCATAGCCGTCTGCTTGAAATATTCTAGAATCTTCGGCATAGCCCTTAAATAGTCGCCTTCAAGGCAGAATTCGACCACAGTGCCTCGCCAGCCTTCCTTGTTCAAAAATATTTTTCTGTCGAGAATTATTGGGCGGTTTCTCTGGATGTCGATCATAAGCTTATACATATAAATCCGCGACATGCCGGTGCTGGAAATTATGGTGGCTGGCTGATGTGTTGTTATCTGCCCGTATAAAATAGCCATTTTCCCGCCTAAGCCGAAGGTCCCCCTCTGCTGTTTCAGCTTATACTTTGAACCGAAAAGCACCTGCCCGAAGGCTGACGGGATATGCCTAGGAGGAACACCACAGCCGTTGTCCTCAACTCGCAGCTTATAAATTTGTGTTTCCTTGCTGGCTTCTCCCTCAAAGGAAAGCCTAACATAGATTTCAGGCGGTATTTTGAGGCTTTCAGCAGCATCTAAAGAGTTTTCCACAAGTTCACGGATAGCTGCGAAAATGGCCCTTGTCGGGTTTGTGAATCCTGCAATGTCGCGGTTTCTATAAAAGAAGTCTGATGCACTAATCTCTTCGAAGGTTACTTGTGCCACACTAGCCTCCACCAGTCACCTCATTCGCAAAGCCACTTTAACGTATGTATACGCGGCATGCACATTAATTTAACTATGCCTTTTCTGGCGAATTGGTCATTTCTTAAAAGGTTCTGGGAGAAGCTCCTTGAGCATCTTTATCTTAACCGTTTCAAACAACACATGAGCTTTTTCAACTTTTGCTACGACAATATTAATTTTAGGGCTTTCAGCGAAATCTGAAATATATTGGAGACATGCACCGCAAGGTTTTATTTCACCCTTGTTTTTGGCATCCGTCACGACGGCTATTTCCCTAATTCGCTTGTTCCCGTGTAAAATGGCATGGTTTATGGCGTTTCTTTCAGCACAAACGCCAAGTCCAGAAACCCAACTTTCAACATTGCAGCCGCCATAAATCTTTCCGTCCTCAGCCAAAACTGCCGCGCCAACGCCGAAACCCCAAAGCACGTGAGCGTTCGCTAAAGCCTTTGAGGCTTCCTTTAAAAGGGCTTGCTCCGTCTCACTAATTTTAACCAAGTTTAATCCTCTTCTGTTATGGCTACATGCCTCACATAGTAGTATTCGCCTATCTCTTTCTGATACTTGTCCAATTTTGAGCCCTCCTTGTTGACACGCGGTCTTTTCGTTACAGGATCCCTTCTAAAGGTTACATTCATCTCCTTCAAAAAGGCGTTCATCCCATCCCTTAGGCTTGTGGGCGGATTGGCTATACCCCTTTTTCCAGGCTCGCCGGTAAACACCATCAAACGGTCTGCTATGAAGTCTTGGGCCACAACGTCATGTTCAACAACGAAGGCTGTTGCGTTCCTCGCCTCAATTACTCGGCGTATGGTTCTCGCCATGTTAAGCCTTTCCTCAACATCCAAGTAGGCGCTTGGCTCGTCTAAAAGATATAGCTCAGCCTTTCTTGATAGGCACGCGGTTATAGCGACTTTCTGGAGTTCTCCGCCGCTAAGCTCAGCTATGTTCCTCTCTAAAAGTGAGGCTATGCCAAGGGGATGGAGGATTTCAGCCTTATACCAGCCAGACGTGAAGTCTTCTTTCGCTATGCTTGTTAACAGTTCTTGCACGGTGCCTTCGTATTCGGCTGAAATGTACTGTGGTTTGTAGCCTATCGTCAGCTCTTTGAACTCTTTCCCGTCATCGGTTTTTTCCAAACCAGCCAATATTTTGACAAATGTTGTTTTGCCTATGCCGTTTGGTCCGAGAATCCCTATGATTTCGCCCCTTTTTATTTCTCCGGGTTGTGCAACGAGTTTGAAGCCTTCGTAGGTTTTCTCCACCTTATCCCATTTTAGAAGTGTCTCGCCCGCACCGAAGCTTATTGTTGGCGGTTTTTCATGGAATATTATGGCTTCCTTTCTGAAGCGGATGTTTTCGTCTGGTATATAGCCTTGAAGGTAGATGTTTATGCCTGCTCTAACACCGTGCACGTGGGAAACTATTCCGTAAACGCCAGCCTCGCCGTAAAATACGCAGATTTGATCTGAGAGGTAGTCGATTATTGCCAGGTCGTGTTCGGCTACAACAACAATTTTTCCTTCCCCTTTTAGGCTTCTTATGGCTCTGGCAACCTCAAGCCTCTGTTTCACGTCAAGATAGC
>JAWCQV010000052.1:0-5049 GCA_038869575.1 Bathyarchaeia archaeon
ATGCCTTCTTCAGCTAGGACTTTGGCTACTCTTCCAATGTCCGATGAGATATTGTATGCGCGCTCCACTAGTTCGCGGGTTTCCTTGCCACCGCCGTAGGCTATTGCCAAAGCATCAAGCACTGTCATATCTGCAATGCCTAAGCGAAGGTTTCCAGTAACCGTCCGCATAATGTATTTGGCTTCCTTTGGTGTAGCATCAACCAAAAGCCCGGCCAAAAGAGTAATTTTTGCGTCAACAGCACCAGAACCGGAAGCACGCGCCATCCTATCGAGCGTTTCGTAAACTCTTTGAACTGTTAGTGGCTTCTGGAAGAAAGTTAGTTGCTTCTTCTGAATTATAAACTTCTGGGCCGTCTCGCCTATGTCTCCGCTTTTTTTCACGTCCTCTTCGATTTCACTTTCCCGTCTTCCCGAAGCATGAGCTATGGCTTTTATAGCAAGTCTTTCAGCCACACCTATTTCGAGTTTGACAAAATCTGGATAGATTTTTCCTTGCGTTAAATAAACAACTTTGTCAATTATTTCTTTCGGCGTTCTTTTTAGGAGGTCTACTAGCAAGTCCGTCATCTCAAGCCTTTTAGTTGTAGCTTCAATCTTTTCGTAGGCTTCTGCTATTTCCGAGTAAAGCAAAATTGACTCCTCACGTGATAGGAACTAGGCCAAATATATTAAGTTTGACACAACCGACGTTTATGACTTGTGAAGAATTTTACCCTTCTCCAAAACTTCTAAAATGAAGGGGTTTTTCCTCCTTTTCATATCTTCAAACTCTTCAGGCGTATAGCCTAAAGGCTCTACAGGTATGCCGAAAGTATTCATTTTCATCAAAGTTCCTATTCGATCCAGAAAGCCCTCCTTAAAATCCGCAACTACGAGTATATCAACATCCGAGCCTTCATTTATGTCACCAGTTGCAAATGAACCGAAAAGAATAACGAATCGTGGATTAAGACGGCTAACAATCACGTTTACATAGGCCCTTATTTTCTCAAAAACCTCTTCACTTCTTTCAAGATTGATTCTGCGTAGCTTAAGCATTGCCGTGCTATTTCCTCCGTATAATATTTGTATGCGGGTCCCTTTGGATAAAAGTTGGGGTATCTCGACCCCATATAATGTCTATCAAGTTCCCTTCCATAATCACCGAACCTTCCGAAGTTTCTTTCGACTTTGAGGCTTCTTCAAGAAGCTCCATTACAGAATGTGTTATAAGGGCCCTATAGCCCTTTGAATATAAGAACCCTTTTAACCCTTTTTCAGCCGACTGCTGCGCAAAAAATGCACATGCATAATAGTTTCCATCTTCTAAGCAGTCTCTAGCCGTTTTTAAGTCTGCTTCAGCTTGGTCCAGCCACCTTAAGCCTTCCTCTAAATTGCTCAATAATAACTACACCTACGTTGATTGTTTTACATGCTATCTAGTTCTTTTAAAAGTTCCGCCAGCCGTTCTATGGCCAATTGCCAAGCTTTTTCCCCTTTCTCCTTGGAGGCTTTTGTCGGATCACCTATCACTCCAGTATTGCTTATATCTCTGGTTCTGAAGGCCCATGAAACTTTTGGCCCAGCTTCTCTCAATCCAAGTTTCACATATTTTAATTTTGGAAGAATTAGGCTTGGTTTTGTAATCCTTTCCTGGACAACGGCATTTTCACGGTTAGCAAGCGTTGTGGAAGTTTCGAATTCACCGGCATGCGCATCGTAGGGCGTTTCTATGTGCTGTTCTATAAAGTCTGGTATAAGGCTCACCGTGTCTACGGCTACGAAAGCGCCTGTTTCAGCCTTAATCTTTTGAGCTGCAGCCTCCAAGGCCGGAGTGTTTCCGCCATGACCGTTTTCAAAAAGTATTCTTATGAATCCATGCTTTGTTAAGCAAACTCCTATTTCATACGCTACTTGCCCAAGGGTTTGCGGATTCAGAGTTATTGTTCCCGGAAAGTCCAAGTGATGTAGTGAAACACCATAATATATGGGTGGAGCCACAAGGGC
The DNA here is from genome assembly GCA_038869575.1 of Bathyarchaeia archaeon. Lineage (GTDB taxonomy): Archaea > Thermoproteota > Bathyarchaeia > Bathyarchaeales > Bathycorpusculaceae > JAGTQI01. The sequence continues at coordinate 1,989 of JAWCQV010000052.1, forward strand.
GCATTCCGCTTTTTCAGCAGCCTTCCTGGAAAGCCAAAAGGCGTCAAAAGCATCCGTGTCTAATGGCAAGTGAGGGCCGTGTTGCTCGCAGCTTCCAACAGGCACAATCACAGTTCTATGAACCTTTAAGAACTCTTCCACATCAACCCATGTTAACTCGCCCAAATAGTAGCTTCGCATTTTCAAGGCTTTACACGTCTCCTAAAACCTCTCATAATGGATTATCTGTTTTAATGGTCGCCTACTTCTTGGCGTGGGAGATTCAGCCGGATAGCCAACCGGTATTATAGCTACAGGCCTAACACCTTCTGGAATTTTTAAAATTTTTCTCGCCTCATCCTCCCTAAAGGCTCCAACCCAACACGTACTCAAACCCATGGCATAGGCTGCCAAATGGATGTTTTGTATGGCTGCAGCAGTATCCTGTATGCAGTATAGGGTTCTTCCACGTGAACCATAGCCACTTGCAGAACGCTCCTCGTCCGCACACACAACAATGACTACGGGAGCCTCCTCAATAAAGGATTGACCTAATGCAGCTTCAGCCAACCGCTTTTTAGTTTCTGGACTGCGAACGATCACGAATTCCCATGGCTGAATATTCCCAGCTGAAGGTGCCCATCGAGCAGCTTCTATAAGCTTTTCAACAATTTCGGATGGAACATCACGGCTTTGGAACGCCCTTATGCTACGCCGTCCCTTTATAGCTTCAAAAACATCCACAACTTTCACCTTTAACCTTCTAGTTCACAGCTAAACGTCATAAGCTTTATCCTATTCATGCAAAATTTATTCAGCCAAGCGGGGTAGCACATTTGGAAAAGGAAAGCATGTTCAAGAAGCTTTCAAAACATGAACTATTCGAAGTGTTAAAAAACATGGTGCTCGTCTATAGTTCCTCGTGGTTCAAAAGTGAATGGATAGCCGTCAAAAAGTTTGGCATTGAAAACTTTCAAGGAAAGGAATTCTCAGAGCTTTTTAAGGAATTCGGGGCTAGAGAAGCAAAGATACTGGTGGAACGTTCAATCGTAACGGGAAAAGACGCGGATTCAATAATTAAGGCGCTTAAGCTCTCGCATTGGGCGCTTTTTGAGAATATAACTTTGAAAAAATTGTCATTTAATATGGTTAGAATGAGAACCATCGACTGTTCGAGGCAAAAATACGCCATCAAAAAGCTTGGAGCTCCATATCCATGTAGGGATATAGGTTTTCCCTATGAGTCCCGTTTAGGATTTGTTAAAACCATAAATCCATCAGCTGAAGTAGAACGCATTTACTGTCCACCAGATGAAAGACCTATCAGATTACCTGAAAATGTCTCATGTGAATGGATAATACGAATTCCAAGCAATTAAAATCGACAAAGCTTATTTTGTGGTTTTTCCCATTACCTTTGGATGATGAGTTAGAGAGTCAATAGAGCTTAAAACAAGCTGTGATATGACTCGACGGGCGAACTGACATTTTTCTACGGAAAGCTTATCAGCAAATTTCGCGAATGAGAAAAGAAGCACGTTGATTTGCTAAGTCAGATTTAGGCTGATAAGTTTGCCTACAAAACTCGTGGAGAAAATTGATAGGCTTTCCTCAAAGCCAACTGTCAAGTTTGGAGTTTATTTAGCCGCGGTAATACTTTTTTTCGCCTTAATTTTGATTCCGCCAATTTTAGGTATAGTAATTAAGTGGGGCTCGATGCAGGAAATTTTTGGCGATAGCCAACTTATGAGTCGGGCATTGGACGCTGTGAAAAATTCCTTTGTAATGGCTGTTTTAGTCTCTATTTTGGATGTGGCTGCTGGCATTCCAATGGCTTGGCTCATAGCCAGAAGCAAATCCAGATGGATAAACGTTTTGGACACACTTGCGGACGTCCCCTTTATCGTGCCGACAGCCGTGCTCGGCTACTCGCTCTTACTGTTCTGGTATAAGCCAGAAGGAGTTTCAGCGTTTTTTGGCGGCTCGCTTGTTTCACCAGGCTGGCTTCTTGTTGCACTGCTCCATTTCACATTTTCTTACCCTGTTGTTGCAAGAGTAATTGTTGGCGCTTTGCTAGACTATAAAATTGAATATGAACAAGCATCAAGAACTTTGGGTGCGCCGCCCTTCACAACCGCCAGAACTGTCACTTTTGGCATAATAAAGCCTTCCTTGATCGCGGCTTTTATTTTGGCTTTTGCAAGATCCATTTCAGAAACTGGAGCAACTATGATGGTCGCTGGAGTATTTACCATGGGTGGATATGCAGAAGCTCTTTTCGAAAATGGCCCCATATTTATTCAAAATATAAAAGATGACTTTTCGAAGGGTTTAAGAAGTCAAGGCGTGTATGAAGGAGCAACTGTCTTTGCAAGCTTTTTACTCATAGTTTTTTCATGCGTAATTTTTGCAGCAATTCGCATTCTTGGGGGGAAGTTGAAGTTGCCTATTAAAAGGGCTTGGCCCACCTTGGAGAGAAAAATAAGTTATTCTCTCGCAGCATTCACTAGAGATGGTGTCACGCTTTTAATTTTCTTTGCAGTTGTCCTAATTCCGTCGCTTTTCGCGGCGATTCCGGCTTTTGAAGCTCTTACAACAGATATATTGCCTAAGGCTTTGTCAGGCGTCTTTCCTTGGGGAGAGTATTGGCAGAGCCTCGTCCTTTCATACTCGCTTGGGGCCGCTGTCACCGTTTTAAATATTCTTATAGGTTTGCCCATGGCAATAGTTGTGGCAAGAAAACGTCTTGGAAAAACTTCATCAGTCTTAAACGTGCTTGTTGATATTCCGATAATCGTGCCCTCGGTGGCTTTAGGTGTTTCCCTTCGATTTTTCTGGAAAGAAACCTTGGCATTCATACCAGACATCTTGCTCCTAGTTTTTGCACATCTAGCCATTACGTACCCGTATTTTGTGAGGTCCATGTCAGCGGCTGTCGAGCGGATAAGCATAGAACTGGAAGAAGCATCAAGAACCTTAGGGGCTAAGCCCTTCTGCGTTTTCAGAACAATAGTATTCCCATTAACCAAATACTCCATGTTTTCTGGCGCCATAATGGTTTTCACGAGAAGCGTAAGTGAAA
>JAWCQV010000053.1:0-5038 GCA_038869575.1 Bathyarchaeia archaeon
ATGCCTGCCGCAGCCAAGAGGCTGTCTGAGAGCGTTGTCTTACCATGGTCAACATGCGCAATTATGCTCGTGTTTCTTATCCTTTCAGTATTATTCATCAGTTTAACTATGTCCTCTATCTGCCTATAACGACCCATAGCAGAACATTCCCCACACTAACCAAAAGCTCGAAAACTGAATTTTATTCACATAGTTTTCAGTAAACATTATTGTCACTTGCTGGGTTAGGCTACATGCAAATGAAAACTGAACCATATTAACTTTTTGCATGAAATCCACAAGACTTTTAAGACGTAAGAAAACCTTGTCTCATGACCCATAAAATTTGAAACCCAGGCTTGGTGAATTCTCCCTTTGCCAAGGTTTAAGCAAGTCAGCGAAATTCTGAAGCTAATGCACAGGAAGGAAGATATCCGAAATATTGGGATAATAGCCCACATAGACCATGGAAAAACGACCATGACTGATTCTCTTTTGGCTGAGGCTGGCTTGCTTTCGCCCAGAATAGCCGGAGAAGCTCGGGCTCTAGACTATTTGGAGGAAGAGCAGAAACGTGGGATTACAATTAAGACTGCCAATATTTCGCTTTTGCATGAGGTTGGCGGTCGCCCTTGCGTTATAAACTTGGTTGATACGCCTGGGCATGTGGACTTTACAGGAAAGGTTACAAGGGCCTTAAGGGCTATTGACGGCGCAGTTGTTGTTGTGGATGCTGTTGAGGAGATTATGGTTCAAACAGAAACTGTGACGAGGCAAGCCCTAGAAGAAAGGGTGCGCCCGATACTATTCATTAACAAGGTTGACCGTTTGATAAAGGAGTTGAGGCTTACAACAAGCGAGATTCAAGACAAGTTTACGCGGATTATCAGAGACTTCAACAATTTAATAGAGGTTTATGGAGAGCCGGAATTCAAAGACAAATGGAAGGTTGACCCGCAGAAGGAAAATGTGGCTTTTGGTTCTGCTCTTCACCGTTGGGGTTTCACTTTAAGAATAGCTGATGAAAAAGGTGTCAGGTTTAACGACATAATCGAGGCTTACATGCAAGGTGAGCATCAAAAACTCGCGAAGTTGATTCCTCTTCATAATGCCATTCTGGACATGGCGGTGAAAAACATTCCAAACCCCATAGAAGCGCAAAAGTATAGGTTGCCGAGAATCTGGAAAGGCAGCTTAGAATCTGAAATTGGACAAGCAATGTTGAACTGCGACGACAACGGACCAACAGTAATGTGTATAACAATGGTCCAGATGGATCCTCACGCAGGCTTGGTGGCAACTGGAAGGCTCTTTTCAGGCTCTGTTATGAAGGGCGACCAAGTTTACCTTGTGGGTGCTCGCAAAGACTACCGCGTTCAGCAGGTTTCCATGTATATGGGCGCCTTCAGAGAAGTTGTTGATAAGATAACGGCTGGAAATATTGCGGCGCTTTTGGGCTTGGATTTGGCTAGGGCTGGAGAAACTCTTGTGGACATAGCCCACAAAGATGTCATGGTTCCCTTTGAACGTATAAGGTACGTTTCAGAGCCAGTCATAACAATTGCCATAGAACCAAAGCACCCTAAGGATTTGCCACGCCTAGTGGATGCTATGAACAGACTCTCCATCGAAGACCCAAACCTTGCAACCACCATAAACAAGGAGACGGGCGAATACCTACTCAGCGGAATGGGCGAGCTTCACCTTGAAATTGCCGTGAAATTCCTTCGAGACTACGGCGGTGGATTGGAAATCATAACCTCAAAGCCAATAGTGGTTCATAGGGAGAGTGTCGCTGGCGAAGGTGTAGTAACTATGGCCAAAAGCCCCAACAAGCACAACAGGTTCTGGGTTCAAGTCGAACCGTTAGAGGAGAAGGTTATAAGCCTAATAGAGGCTGGCGAAATCGCCGAGGAGATGGGGAGAAAACAGATTGGCAACATACTCTTCAAGGAAGTTGGATGGCCAGCTGAGGAAGCGCGGAACGTTTGGTCTATAGATGAGCACCGTAACATACTTGTAGACGTGACAAAAGGCGTCCAGTACCTGCGGGAATCGAGGGAAATGATTGTTGCCGGTTTCAGATGGGCTTGTAGGGCTGGACCACTATGCGAAGAACCCTTGCGAGGAGTAAAAGTCAAGCTTATAGACGCCCAGCTCCATGAAGATCCGGTTCATAGAGGGCCAGCACAGATCATGCCAGCGATTCGCCGCTCAATTTTGGGCTCTTTTTTGACGGCTGAGCCTGCGCTCCTTGAACCAGTTTATAAGATTGGCGTTACTGTTCCAGCTCAATGGGTTGGGAATTGTATAAGCATAATAACGCGAAAAAGGGGGAAGATACTGGCTTCAGAGTATAAGGGCATTCTAACAACAATTATCGGCTATATTCCAGTGGCTGAAACCTTCGGCTTAACGGCTGAGTTGCGCTCAGCAACTTCTGGTCACGCCTTCTGGCAGTGTACCTTCGACCACTGGGAAAGGGTCCCGAAAAACATAGCCTCGGAAGTTATCAAGCAGATACGGGAAAGGAAGGGGTTGCCCCTCGAAGAACCAACGTCAGACATGTTCATAGATGAAGAATAACGGCACATGAAGGAGTGTCAATGAAGATTGTTTTAGAACCTTCTCAACCTTTCAACCTAGATTTAACGTTGTGTTGTGGTCAAGCCTTCAGATGGGAGAAATTTGGCGAATGGTGGTATGGCACGATTAAAAACAAACCGTTAAAAGTTAGGCAGACGGGCAACGTGATTGAATTTGAAAACGCCAACTCCAATCTCGTCAAGACCTATTTTGGGCTCAGCGATGACTTGTCCCTGATCTTGTCAAAAATAACAAGAGATAGGCATATTGGAGAGGCTGTCAAAACTCTTAAAGGCCTTCGGATTCTTCGCCAAGACCCGTGGGAATGCCTTATCTCCTACATATGCGCCACATACAAGAACATACCAGCCATAAAAAGGATGCTCCACAACCTTTCAAAGCGTTTCGGAGAAAGAACGGTGTTAGATGGTTACCCCTTATACGCTTTCCCAACAGCGGAGAACCTAGCTAAAGTGAGTCTCCGGCAGTTGGCTGAGTGCGGTTTGGGTTACAGGGCCAAATATGTTTATGAGGCCGCTAAGAAAGTCGTTGGGGGTCAACTCAAAATTGAAGAGTTGAAAAAAGAAGACTATGAAAGCGTTAGGGAAAAGCTCTTAACTTTAAAGGGCGTAGGCTTGAAAGTGGCTGATTGTGTGGCGCTTTTCTCATTAGAAAAGCTTGAGGCTTTCCCAGTGGACGTCTGGATAAAACGTGTTATGATAAGGCATTATGCAAACCACTTTGAAAAGGAGTTTATTAGAGAGATTTTGTTTAAAAAATCGTTAACAAGGGCGGATTACGAAAAGCTTGGACTTTTTGGACGAAAATATTTTGGTGCTTACGCAGGATATGCCCAAGAATACTTGTTTCACTTTGAAAGAATGGCGGCAAAGCAATCCAGAACCAGCTAGATTAGATCTTTTTCTTTCAAGGTTTGCGCGGCCCAGCTTCCAAAGGTTGTCGCCGAAGATATGGCCTCTGAAATAAACCTCTGAACAACAGTATAGTTATGCTGCCTCAATTGTTCAGCTGCCTCTTGAAGCTGTGAGGCTATATCCCTAAAACCCTCAACACGAGAAGCGTTAGCCGCAATATTAACCTCGACGATTAAGGCGTTCAGATATGCCACCAACAATTTTTCCGCACCTGCCGCTTCCGATTCATCTCTTATTCCGCCTAAAAACTCTAAGAGACTAGAAGCCATGATAAGATTTGTCTTAATCTTCTCAGTATAGTTGAAGACTGTTAAGGCTTTTTTAATGTCCTCCAAACTTTTATCCTTCTTTAGGGGTATCTGAAGAGGCTCTAGCACGCCACCTCTCCAGTCGCCTTCGCACTTCCTCCTCAAGTCTTTCCTTAGTGATGAGGCGCCCTGCCACAATGACCTCATCGCCCAATGCTATACTTGGAGTGCCCATAATTTGGAGGGTGAGTCCCTCGGCTAATCCTTCCCTTGTGTTCATATCAACTTCCCTATATGACAAGCCGAGTTTTTTAGCCACTTCAAGGGCTATCTGCTTCGCCGTAGGGCAGCTTGAGCATGTTGGCATCGTGAAAACTTTCAGTTCTAGAGCCTTAACACTAAATTCATCCATAATCCTAAATACCTTCATAACATCTTTAAAATCTTTTGATAACTGGAGGGAGAGGGGTAGGTTTAGGATGATTGGGAAGATCGCATTTCTAAGCTTTTTTAAATCTTTTTGGATAAGGATATTTTGTGAGAAGAGGCTTTTATGAAAAGTTTAAAAATTCGATATGTATACTAACCTTCTTGATTGGACCAAAAACTAAACAAAGCGGACAAGCCCAAGTAGAAAGCATAAGCGGGAGAAACTTCAAAGTTAATAAAGAAATGTGGGCCCGTAGCTCAGCTAGGTTAGAGCGACAGGCTCATAACCTGTTGGTCGCCGGTTCAAATCCGGCCGGGCCCATCGTTCAACAAAATTTTAAGTTTTCAGCTTTTTGACCAGAGTAGCTGTTCTTTCCCCAAGTTCGCGACAATATTTAAGTTCTTCTTTCCCGGGTTTTTCAACGGCCGCCGCGCCATAATGCTTGTCGTTTGCTCTTCCTTGAACAATCATTCCGTGAATTAGCATAGCATTTAGTATGGACAAGAGGGTTGTTTCGGCGCCTGTGGCTGTTCCACCCGAGCTTGTAAAGGCAGCACCAACTTTTCCTTCAAGTTTCCCATGGATTTTCACGGACTCGTCTATCAACGCTTTAAGCTTGGCGGACATCTGCCCATAATATGTTGGCGAACCAATTATGATTCCGTCTGCCGACAGCAAGTCATCGAGAGTTGCCTGGTCAACTTTCTTAACGACTACTTCAACGCCTCCCACCTTTTTTGCTCCCTCAGCAACTGCAAAAGCCATTTTTTCAGTATTCCCGGTCTTGGAGTCATAAACAATAAGAATTTTTGCCATAACCAACACCCGTCTATTAGGCAAAACTCTCATTTGAAAGGTTT
>JAWCQV010000054.1:0-4991 GCA_038869575.1 Bathyarchaeia archaeon
TTGAAATGTTGTTACAACTGTTTTCATATATTTTTTACCCAAAACCCTATACAGTATTAATGTTTAAAACCTTGTTTTATTCGCAAAAGTCTTTATCAAACAAAGACGGAAATGAAAATGGAGAAAACATGAAAAATGAAATTGACTGGCTTCCGATACTAATCCGGTGCGGAGAAAACGTGAAAAAGCGGATAACCCCATTCTTAGAAAACGCAAGGAAACAGCAGCTGCCAAACCTCGGCATCGGGGCTGGCGGCGACCCAATTAAACAGATCGACATGGAAGCGGAAAAAGCCATCGTGGAAACTCTCGTTGGGCAAGGCATATCCTTCACCCTAATAAGCGAAGAGTCTGGCATAAGAGAATATGGCGAGAAACCAAGCGAAAATTATGTGACAGCAGATCCAATAGATGGAACAACAAACCTGACGAGGGGTATACCGTTCTATGCAACATCCATAGCGATTTCCACGAAGCCCGAGTTAGACGCTGTTCACACTGCATTAGTTGCAGACCTCTTCCATGACATAACATATACAGCGGAAAAGCACAAAGGAGCATACCGCAACAATCAAAAAATAGCCCCATCAAAGCAAACAAGTCTTGAAGAAGCGGTGGTGGGCATAGATTTAAACACTTATAAGGCGCGTGAAATTGCCCCACGATTAACAGGTCTCATTGAAAAAACAAAGCACGTACGCCACCTAGGGGCCAATGCCCTAGAGCTTTGCTATGTAGCTGATGGAAGAACGGACGCCTTCATCGACATTCGCGGAAAGCTTAGAACAACGGACACAGCAGCGGCATTTCTAATAATAAATGAAGCCGGAGCACTTATCACAACGCTTGACGGAAAGCGATTAAACGCCAAACTACATCCTAAGGAAAAACTAACTTTCATAGCTTCAGCAAATCCAAAAATTCACGAGAAAATTTTAAGTCTAATAAAAAAGGATTGAAGCATAACCAATGATAACCCCTTTAATGCCCTATCCAGCAGCCCTTGTAAAGACAAAAGAAACAAGAGTTTTAGTCGTTGCAGATTTACACATAGGATGGGAAATAGCCCTATCAGAGAAAGGCATACACGTCCCAACTCAAATGCCCAAACTCCTGCAAAAACTAAAAACCCTCATAGGCTCATACAAGCCGAAAAAACTTTTAATAATAGGCGACGTCAAACATACAGTGGCAACAGCAGAAATAAGCGAATGGCATGATGTCCCTGACTTCTTTACAGAATTAAAAGCACACGTTAAAGAAATACGGTTAATTCGTGGAAACCACGATGGAAACCTCGATCCATTACTTCCAGAGGGTATAAAAACCCTCCCATCATCAGGCACCATCATAGAAGATGTAGGCTTTTTCCATGGCCACCGTTGGCCATCGCCAGCACTTTTAAAGTGTAAAACCCTTGTAATGGGACATGTGCACCCAGTTGTGGGGTTCCGTGATCCCGCTGGTTTTAGGATAACAAGGCAGGTTTGGGTTAAGGCAGATTGCAACAAAGAACAGCTAACAAGGGTCTTACTGGAAAAGAATAAAATAAAAATTGAGAATAATCCACAAGAAACGCTGCTTAAATATTATGGTATTAAGCCTAAAACCCTCCAACTTTTTATAATGCCGTCTTTCAATGAATATTTGGGAGGAAAACCACTGAACGAGATAAACTCTAGCGAAGGGGTGAAAAGCGAGAAAATTGTTGGACCAATTCTGAGGTCGGATGCTGTTAATTTGGAAAATGCGGAAATTTATCTTCTGGACGGAACATTTCTTGGAACTTTAAGCCAGCTTAAAGCGTTAGCATAGCGCAAAGATTTTATAGACTGAAGATTTTCACACTAAACTGGTGAAAAAATGCCTTCTGAAGAAGATTTTCCAGACTGGTTTAGAAGGAGAAGATTTCCATTCTTCGGAAGCTGGTTCTTCGAGGATATCGACAGAATGTTCCGAGAAATGGAAAGGTGGATGGAAGAGGAATTCAAAGAGTTTACCTCAAGAATTCCAAGAGACTATGTTAAAGAGCGCAAACTACCCAACGGCTCAACGATAAAGGAATGGGGACCCTTCGTATATGGCTACAGCATCAAAATAGGACCGGATGGCAAACCAGAAATACGAGAGTTTGGAAACGTCAAGCCAACACGCCTAGGACCAAAAGTTAAAGAGGAACGCGAACCGCTCGTGGATATAGTTGAGACAGACAACGAAATCCATGTTGTAGCTGAATTGCCAGGCGTTGAAAAAGAGGATATCAAGCTTCACGCCACAGAAGACACACTGACAATAAGCGTGGATACGCCACAACGGAAATATTATAAAGAGTTGACACTTCCGGCAAAGGTCGATGTGAAAGAGGCAAAAACTCAGTATAAAAACGGGGTTTTAGAGGTTAAGCTTCCAAAGATCAAGGAAGAAAAGAAACCGAAAGGCGAGCCCCTAAAAATCGAGTAACACCATCGCAAAAGACAACGCAATGAATCCTAAGCTTGTGCCTCCATGAGCGTAGACTCCGAAAATGACATACTTAATGCCGTATGTAAAGAGGTTAAGACAGAGGGGAAGCTAACAGGAAAAAACCTCAACAGGCTTTATGAAGTGTTTGGGCAACGTTTCACAAAGGCATTCGAAGCCCTAAAGGAGAATCGGGTAAAGAAGTACACTTTCAGACCGAGCGGAAAAGTTGTTTGGGTGGTGGTCGGCAAAGAACGCGATTATTTAATAATGCCGGACGCTGAGTTCTGCTCGTGTGACGACTTCTACTTCCGAGTCCTAGACAGAAAAATCCACCTTTGCTATCATTTGATTGCTCAGAAAATAGCCAGCATCCTTGAATGGTATGAGAAAATAGAGGAACACGACGAACTTTACGAACCATTAATGAGGGAATGGAAGAAACTAACTCCTTAAATACTGCAACCAAGAATTAGGAAAGGTTAAGAAAGGGATTCACATGGATATTGGGGCGTACTTCGAAACTCTCAAATATGTGCTGATGACGGCAACATTTGTCGTCTTAGTTTTAATATTTCTGCACGTATTCTACGGTGGAGAAGAGAAGAAAAGCTGAATGCATAAACATTTCTTAACTTCTCCTGCGCCACAATAGGAGTAATATAACGCTTAAAATTCCAAGGATTATGGCAAACAATGCAAGCCATGTGGCTTCCGGACCAGCGCCGAAAGCGATAGGAACGGGCCCTATGAGTATGAAACCGCCAAAGCTTCCTGTACCTTCACCAAACAGGAGTGCGACAGCTACCGTTATTATGATTCCCGCCAAGATTATGAAAAAACCTAGAAAAAATAGTACTATAAAGCGCCTAATCCACTTGGTTTCTGTGTATTCCTTACTTTCGCGTTCTTCGGATGCCATTTGGTTTCACCGACCCAATAAATAAAGAACTATATAAACTATAAAGAGAAGCGCTGTGAGCACTATTGAAAGCAACAAAACGGTCTTGAGGGATTCTTTATCACTTCCAAAAATTATTGGGATAGGCCCAATAATTAATGCTCCACCACCATGAGCTTTTCCACCTTTTATGCTTGAAAGGAAAAGCAGAACAAAGGCTGCGAGGACAACTATGACGCCTATGAAAATTATGATTATGCCCAGCTCGTATAGCGTTCCAGCATACAGCCCCGCCATTTCCATCAGTTTATGCCTTAACATTGCAAACTTTTAAGCATTTTTAAAAAGTGAAGGGCAGAAAATAAATCAACAAGGCTGCTGCAAAGGTAGCTATGAATGATGGAATCACATAATTGTAAACCTTGCTTAATGGACTTTTGAAGTAATTGGCTGTAAACGTAAAGCAAAGGTGTGTTGGCGCAATGACATATCCAAGATAAGCACTAATGTATAGAAGGGCAGAAGTCTTTGGCGAAAAGGTCAGAATCCCTGTTAAAATTGGCACACTTATGGCTATTGCTCCATGCGGAGAACCTGTGAGAAAACCCAGAACTGATGGTATAACTGTCAACATTATTACAACGTCCACGCTGCCGTTAGCAATAAACTGCTTGAAAAGCTCTGAAAACCCGGAAGCAACTATCACGTTTCGAAGCAGAAAAGCTCCATAAACTGCAAGGGTTACCCCGTAGATTCCCCAATCCTTAAGAGGCTTCATCAACGCTTTATAGTTTACCTTTGAAATTATGGCCAAAACCACCAACCCTGCAAGAGTTGCTATTAAAACATCGAAGCCTTGTCTAGCCAAGCCATAGCTTATTGCGTCTAAAAAAACAGCCACAACAATTGTTGCCATTATAGGAGAAAATGATATGAGAAAACGTTTAAACTCCAAACCAACATTGCCCCTTGACATCTCAGACTTCTCTTGACCCTTTACATCTGGAACTTTCCAGAACCCCACCAAAAAGCCAACAATAATCATCACTATGACTGTTGGAATTTGAAGCAAAATAATTGAAAACAACGATACCCCTGTTAAGGCAGCTGTCACTATAAGGACTTGACTTAATGGATAAACTGGAAAAATTGTATGCCTGAACCACAAATTCACATAAGCTTTCCTCTCAGGCTTCAATTTCAGCTTTTCAGCCTCAGAATCCACTATTGGAGCCGACATCAACGCTCCTCCAGCCACTGGAAGAAAACCTATCACGGCTGGAAGAACGCCCAAAACAATCTTCGGATTTTTAACCAGCCGGCTTAAACTCTCGCTTAATCTGGCTATTTCCCCTGTTTCTTTGTAGAGTTGACTAAGCCACATTATGCCAAAAGTCGCAAGAATAACCGATATTGCAAGAACCCCCTCACTCTTTAAAGGATTAACAGTTGCAAAAACAATGTCCGAAATGCTCCACCAATCAAGGGAAAGCAACGCCAAAAGAGCGGCTGTTGCGTTTAAGGTTATCCCTAGGTTAACACGCTTATATAGCATTATGCCGAGAAAACAAAAGGAAGCAGCCACGGCGGTTAAAGGGTCGAACAGTTTCAAATCAACCATCCCTTTTTA
>JAWCQV010000055.1:0-4984 GCA_038869575.1 Bathyarchaeia archaeon
CTCCGAATGGATTATTTTTATGAAGCCTATCTCGCCAGTGCTCCTAACATGGGTTCCAGCGCAGGCTTCAACCTCCCAGTCTCCAACCTTCACAACACGAATGTCCTTACCTGGAACAGCTCCGCCTTGGTAAAGCCTAAAGCCATATTGGCTTTCAGCCTCCCCCCTCGGAAGCCACATGGTTTCAACCGGTAGGTTTCTGAAAACAGCCTCATTGGCTAATGCCTCTATCCTCTGCACCTCCTCCCTAGATAGCCTGCGGTAATGGGAGATATCAAGCCTTGAGCTTTCAACACTTTTTTGCGTACCAAACTGCCAGACATGCTGCCCCAAAACGCGTCGCGCCGCACCATTAACAATGTGAGTTGCTGTATGCGCCTTCATAAGGGCGTAACGCTTATCCCAATCGACGACTCCCCTAACAATTTCGCCTTCCCGCAAGGCCCTCCTACCGCCGATTTTGTGAACAATAACTTTGCCAACCTTCTTCACATCTAAAACTTCAACTTTCCCGCCGTGGAAAAACAGCCAACCACCATCTGAGGGCTGTCCACCACCTTCTGGATAAAAGCATGTCCTATCAAGAACAACATATTCGTCACCAATAACCTTCAAGGTCTTAGCCTCAAACTCCCTCATATACTGATCTTTATAGTAAAGCGCCTCAGTCTCTGGAAGGTCGACCACTTCATCTTCAAGCCACTTTTCAGCCTTAGCTTCTTCCTCGGTTTGTTTCTGGGCTTGCATGTGCCTTTCAGCAATCAAAGCATAGAAGTTTTCCGGAACAGTTGCCTCTAAGCCCTCGGTTTCAGCTATTTCTTTAACGATTTCAGGTGGAACACCATGTGAGTCGTAAAGCTCCGTCATAGTTTCAACCGGAACTCGCTCTACTCCTTTAGCCTTAAGCTCTCCTGCAAGCCTCTTTACTAGGCGTTCACCCCTGGTGATGGTTTCCTTGTACTTCTCCTCTTCAACAGCCAGAATTTCCATTATTTCATTGCGCATTTCCCCGAGATGCGGATAGTCCAGAGACCAATAATCGATCTGCAAATCAAAAATGTCATATAACCTTTCTTGAATACCTAGCATTCTTAATAGGCGGTAGATCCTACGGAAAAGAAGCCTAGCTAAATAACCCTCTTGAATGTTAGATGGAACAACTCCCTCAGAAAGGATGAAAGCCAAGCATTTAGTGTGATCTGTAACTGCAAAGACATTCTCGATTGGAGATAAAACATCATCTAATTTTTCCGCGTCCAAGCCGACGATTTCAGCTATTTTTCTCCTAGCCTCTAGTCTGCCAACAGTTTTATCAAGGCTTATTATGGCTGAAAACTTAGCAACTTTGGCCAACAAATCATAATCAAAGTTTACTCCAGCTATATTGGAAACCTTGTCAAGTAATTCGCCGTAAATAGCGTGAAAAGCGCTCACAGAACCTTGCGAAAGCCAAGCGTATCGGTCTATGCCATAGCCAACATCAACAGTTCGTATGGGCAACTTAATAAACCGGTCGCCGACAACCTTATACTGCATAAAAACAAGTGTAGCAACTTCTAATCCGCGAACTATGCATTCTAAACATGGACCAGCATTTCCGCCTCCAGACCAGACCTCTTCTTTGTAGGTTACCTCTTCTGGCCTTATGCCCAGCTCTTTGGCGAATTCGTCGTGATATCGAACTGTTTCGTCCTTCCAATAAACCTCCCTATCAGGATAGTTGAAGGCGTGTTCCCCACCCATCTCAAAGATTGTGACGTACTTGCCAAAGGTAGGACCAGTGTTGGCTATGTCCACTAGGCGAATGCAAGGCTGAGCCACAACAAGCGGGTTCGCGGGAGGAGGAGCAATCCCTTCGGTGACGTAGGGTTGAAAGTCAATTATGCTTGCATGCGTCAAGTATATATCGTCTCGCCACCTCGCTACAACAGGATAAGGCTTTATCCGCGTATGTCCCCGCTTCTCAAAGAAGGATAAGAAGAACTCCCGCATCTCCCGCAGATTGTAACTCCTCTTTGTCGGCGAATCGCCAATAAAAGTGTAGTAGGCGCATCCTTCTGGTCTAGCTTCACCACAAGTCTCCTGGCTGGGGTTAAGAGTCCAATAATATGTGCCGCATTTTGGACAGAGCTTCCTAACATATCCCTTCTCCTTAAAAAAGGGAAGGGCGTACTCCTCGGCTGGAAACCTCTCCAATTTTAAACGCCTCTGAAAGCTCGCTATTCTTAAAGTGTTTTAATGGATTAAGGAGAGCCTTCCATTTAAACTATTTCACTATCTAAGCTTTAAGCCTAAAGAAGCAAGGCGATAAAGCAACTACGCTGGCTAGCATGAAATGGTACCCAAACTTCGATGGCAAAAAGAGATTGACGATTAGCTTACCCAAATTTTAGGGATGAATCCTAAGAAGATGCTTGTCTCGTTCCGAACCTGCTAGAAATTATTGGTGGAGATAAGCTCATTTGACGGTTCTACAAGCGTTTTGGTAACTGTTTAAATTTATCATTTTGTAAATGCATACCATTTAGCGTTAGATGGGAGGTGGATAAGCTGGAATTGCTTGAAATATACGTGTTAAACTTGGCTCTGACCTTAGGCATGTTTGTCGTTTTGATTTTTAGGGCTTGGATTGAACTGAAAAACTATAAGTTAATGTGGAAGGAGTTGGAGTGGAGGCAAACCTACCAAGCTGTAGGGAACATACTTAAGGCTGAAAAAGAATTGTTTTCAAAGGTTGAGGGTGGAGATGAGCTTTATAGGCTGTTATGCGAAATTTTCAAGGTTAAAGAAAACTAACAACCTCTTCGCTACGGACAGTGCCAGCCTTCAATTAATCTGTTCGAAGAAATGCAGTGCTTTTCCATCCCATAACGGATAAAAGGCTTTGTTAGATGCCTCTGGGAACGTGGAGAAGTAATATAAAGTCCCTTCTGCACTTCACGCTTAACTTTGACGGCAACCTTTTCCAACTCTGCATAACGTTCGCCACACTTTTCACATTTGAAGCCTTTGTCCCTTCCCATGGATTTTAGCCGTTTACCACATTTCGGGCATACTGGATTTTGGTAAACAATTTTTGGTGCAAGCTTCAACAAGCGCAGTTTTTCAAGATTTATTGTTATTGGACGATTTTCGGATGGTGGGCGAACACCTCCATAAACTTCCACAAAATCGCCAACCATGAGCCTGCTTGCCACTTTTCGCAATGTGCCAGTGGGCTCATATGCGGCACAATCAATACAAGCGCTGTTGTCCTTAATCTCGAAAATAACGTGTCTCCTTGGAATTATCTTTGGGTTTGACGCCACGGTTCCCCTCGCTATTACTGGATGATACGGTTTTATCTCGCTTAGTCTTTTTACCCGTTTTAGGTGGGCGTCCGTTCCATGGTTTGTGCGAAAAATCACCCAACGCTCCACACGCTCGAGGGGCTTAACAATTCTGAAAGCCTTTTTAACGATTTCTGGGGTTTCACCCCTTATCCCAAAAAGTATGGGATCCGGTCCTCGGGGCGTTATCAGGATTCTGCCAGTTTCTGGATCAACATTGTTGAAAGTGTATGGGGCTGTTGCCCTATCCATCTCCACAACAGAAGCCGCATCTATCCTTCTTTTCAAGCCGCAGTTTTCAGGAACACGATAGGCAATAACCTCGAAGGTGTGGTCTCCCTCAAGGTTTTCGCCTATAGCGGCTAAACCGCCAATTATTCCACGACCATTTTTAAAGCCAAGGGCTTCGGCTTTGATCCGCTTTAGAATTTTTAGGGCTGTTTTCATGTTTACAATGCCTGTTATGGCGTTTTTTGCAAAGGCTTTAACCTCTTTTGGAATTTTCGCCCTTTTTAGGAAGACTATTCCAGGGTCTGTTCCTTTGTAGGCTAGATCGGAGTTTT
Organism: Bathyarchaeia archaeon; assembly: GCA_038869575.1. Lineage (GTDB taxonomy): Archaea > Thermoproteota > Bathyarchaeia > Bathyarchaeales > Bathycorpusculaceae > JAGTQI01. Next base: position 3,893 of record JAWCQV010000055.1, read on the forward strand.
CCTCAACGGTTTCTATTACTGTTTCCTTAACCACATCAACAAGACTTTCCTCGCATTTTATTCTGAGGCAAAGCGCCCCATTACCCCTCGTTTTCCATGGAACATTTGGGTTTAGCCTAACAAGGTTTGGGTAGTCTGTGAACACTACGCCTAACTTTTGTAGTTTCTCCGCTAATAGTGCCGCAATGTAGGTTGTGCACCCTTTTCTCGGAGAATCAGTATCGTCAAAGCCTATATGCAATTGTTGTAAAGTCATTCACACGCCTAACAGCATTACCACCATGTAGACTTAAAAATTATGCTTTGACACTTTGACGTTGGCAAATGCTTCAGATGTCTAGAAATAAAAGAGAGTGGGGTTAGGCTACTTTGCCGCTTCCTCAACTATAATCATTGTTAATGTTGACCTAACTTTGTCGAGTCTTCGAATGCGCCAAGTTACAATCTCCTTAAGCTTGTCCATTGATTCAGCACCTACCCTCGCAATTATGTCGTATACACCGTAAACAGCGAAGGCTTCCTCAACACCCTCAATCTTCTTCAAATCCTTCAGGACATCTGACTCTGAACCTATCTCCGTATTGATTAATACAAAGGCTTTCGGCATTTAAACCTCCTCACAATATTGTCTACTCCAATCCATTAAAATATTTTGTGTTACCAAAAAGGGGAAACTGCGAATATTTTAAAGTGGACTATAATGATTCTATATCATGCGTTTGCAGGTCGTCGCTGTTTACTATTTGGTTTCGGCTTTAGGCGAATTCTCCTTTGAAATTCCCTATTTGGCTTATTATCTCTTCCAAAGCCTCGGACTGGGTTACAGCTTCTTATACATGGCAGTCTTCGCACTTGTTTTCGGTTTGTTTGACTATCCAACTGGTGGTCTTGCTGACCGTTTTGGAAGAAAACGTACATACGCCCTAGGCTTGGCTTTCGTTGCCCTCAACTATTTAATGGTGTCATTCTATCCTTTTCCAGTAATCGTAATTTTAGCCGCCTTTTTGGCTGGCTTTGGTGCTGCCCTTCAAAGCGGCTCCCTTGAAGCTTGGATAACCGACGAACTGGGGAAAGGCGGGAAGATCGAAGATT
>JAWCQV010000056.1:0-4959 GCA_038869575.1 Bathyarchaeia archaeon
CTGGGTCTGCTTGCTGGCTAGGTGGAAGGCTACGATCTCCCTTCGGATCCGTCATTGCCCCACAGCAGAAAAGATCATTTTCTTGAACGTATCTTAGAAAGTTTAAGAACCTTATATAATATTGAGTCCCAAGTTTCTGATCAATTTCATAAGTTACGCTAGAAAGAGTGTTTATGGCATCCCATCCAACGCATCTTTGGAAGCATGTTCCGGTTTTTTGACCTAAAACCCTAAGAAGTTTTACTTTTTTAATTAAGTCTTCAGTGTTTTGATGTATGTGGTTGAACCTGTTTACTTTTTCTCCAGTTATGTGAGATTTCGCTGTGGACAACTCTTGATATTGAGGGTCACAGGCGATATCGTAGGTTACTGCGGCAGCGTTCACTGATGGCTTTATGATTGGATGCTCTATCGGATTTTTTACCTCTTCTCCGAAAAGGTATACTTTGATCCGTCTTTTATTGAGGCTCTCTATATAATCTATTCCGGTTTTTAGTGGCATCTTGATATCCCTCCATAATACTAAATTTGGTTATAGAAGTATTTCTGGTTTTAAGCGAATAAAATCTGCTGGTTTTTACAGATTATGTTTTCATAAAAGGGAGTGGAGGATTGTTTTGGTGAAAACTATTGCGTTTAAAGGTCTAAAAAATGTATGTTATTTTAGGCTTTATTCTGGTTTAGTAAACTCGTACGTTAGTTGTCCTTGGGAGGTCTGTTTAGCTACAAGCCTAGCTTTCATGCCTACTTTAACTTCCGAAGGTTTAAAATTTGTGAGCCATGCTAGCACTCGTACACCTTCTTTCAATCTACCAATGGCCACGGTGTATGGCTTCTCCTGTTGGAAAGTTGTGGGTCTAACAATTACGTGTGTGAAGGTCTCAATTGTTGCCTCGTCGCTAAGTTCAACCCACTCCATGTCGGATGACAGACATGAGCAGTCTGCAGTTGGTGGGAAGTGAAGTGTACCGCATTTCTTACATTTTGTCGCCAGTATTTTTCCTTGTTTCAATCCTTCCCAGAAGGGCAAAGTCTTACTTATGGGTATGTCATGCACAACTTTTATTTCCCTTGATTTTATAGTTGGCATAGCTGACATGTGTAATCATCTCCTTAAAATTGTTACATAACAGTAATGTCCAGTCCCGCCAACGTTATGGGCAAGTCCTATGTAATTTTTCAGCGGAACTTGCCTACTTCTCTCTATAGCCTCTTCTCTTAACTGCTTTGTCAACTCATATATCATTGAGCAGCCAGTTGCGCCTATCGGGTGTCCTTTGGCTTTTAAGCCGCCATCAACGTTTACGGGGATTTTTCCGCCTATCTCCGTTTGTCCTTCACGAATAAGTTTCGTGCCTTCACCTTTTTTGCAGAAACCTAAATCTTCATATGCCATTATCTCGGCAATAGTGAAACAGTCATGAACATTTGCGAAGTCAACTTGGTCAGGAGTTATTTTTGCCATTTTGTACGCCATTCTTGATGCTTGCACAGCGGCTTCCAATCCGACGTAATCCAACCGTTTGCTCAAATTTGCTGTTCCAGAAGAGTAGCCCATCCCAGCAACCCATATGGGAGTGTCGATTTTCAATTCCTTAACTTTCTCTTCTGAAGCAAGAATAACCGAGGCTGCCCCATCTGTTATAGGACAGCAGTCGTATAATTTAAGCGGCCACGCTATAACCATTGATGAAAGGGCATCGTCAACTGTTATCTTGTTTTGAAGATGAGCGACGGGATTCATCGAAGCATATTTATGATTTTTAACGGCCACTAAGGCCAAATCCTCTTCGGTTGTTCCATACTTAGCCATGTGAGCGGTAGCATGCAGAGCATAATACGCTGGGAATGTTAATCCAAAGTTATGAAACTCCCAAGTATAATACCCGCTTCTTCCAATAAACTCCATGGCCGTTGGGGTGTCGATTTGCCTCATTTTTTCAATGCCTATTGCAGCTGTAATTTCTGCATAGCCACTAGCTATTGCCGAGTAAGCTGTGAAAAAGGCTGCGCTCCCAGTTGCACATGCAGCTTCACAACGGACTAGCCCTGCTCCTGTAAGGCCGCAATATTCAGATATAGTTACTGCTGGTAGGGATTCTTCGTACCAGGCTCCGGCTCCAGCAGATCCGAAAGCTACAAATTCTATGTCCTTTGGGGATATGCCAGCATCATCAATAGATTGCTTGACAGCTTCAAAAGCGAGCTCTTGAACATTCACATCGTTTCTGTTACCGAATTTAGAGTTTCCAACTCCTATAACTGCCACTTTCCGCATAATAATCTCCTCATAATCCTTTAAAAGCAGTTACTTATTAGAAAAGGGGGGAATTAGGGTTTTCACTTCCCTTTAAACTCTGCCTTTCGCCTTGACATAAAGGCTTCTACGCCTTCCATTAGGTCTTCCGTGGAGAAAGTTAATCCCATGTACGCGGCTTCTAACCTCAATCCAACTTCTAGCGGCACTTGGGCTCCAAAGTTCACTGCGTATTTAGCATATTTAAGTGCTACCGGTGGACCTTCACTCAGCTTTTTGGCAAGGTCGCGTGCTTCGTCTTTCAGCTTTTCGTAATTAACAACCTTGTTGACTAAGCCTATTTTTAATGCTTCGTCAGCCTTAATTCTGTTTCCTAACATTACTAGCTCTTTTGCTTTTGCAAGACCAATTACCCTAACAAGTCTTTGGGTCCCACCCCATCCGGGTATAAGCCCTAAGTTTATTTCGGGGCTTCCAAGTTCCGCATGCTCAGCCGCTATTCTGAAGTCGCACGCGAGAGCGAGTTCTAAGCCTCCACCCAAAGCAAAACCGTTTATTGCTGCAATAACAGGTTTTGCAAGCTGCTCTATTTTGCTGAAAACGCTTTGTCCAAGTCTGGAAAACTCCTCCGCTGTAACTGGTGTTGCCTTCGGAAAAGCCGTTACATCTGCTCCGGCGCTGAAAGCTCTGTCTCCTTCGCCTGTTATTACTATGCACCTTATTGATGGATCTCTCTCAGCTGTGTCTAATGCGTCTGCGAGTTCTTGCATTAAAATGTCGTTGAGAGCATTAAGCCTATGTGGCCTATTCAGAATTATCCAAAGTACGCGTTCTTCCCTCTCTATTTTTATGGTCTCGTACGCTTTACTCATAGCTTCACCCTAACCATCCTTTTTAAAGAGCCTAATAATTTATTTTAGAGAATTTAAAACTTTCTTAGGAGGTACTTTAGGACCGTTAGCTTCTGAATTTCACTTGTGCCTTCGTAGATTTCTGTTATTTTCGCGTCTCTGTGATATCTTTCAACACGGTATTCACCTAAGTATCCGTATCCTCCAAGCGTCTGAATTGCAAAGTCTGTCGCCTCCATTGCCACACGACTTGCATAATGTTTAGCCATGGCTGTCGCCATAGGATCCATCTTTCCAGCATCTACAAGCCAAGCAGCTTTGTACGTTAGTAGTCTTGCTGCTTCAATTTTTGTTGCAAGCTCAGCTAATGTGCACCCTATGGCCTCATGCTGTATTATTGGTTGCCCGAAAGCTTCCCTTTGTTTTGCATATTTGAAGGCTATTTCCCACGCCCCTTGAGCCATGCCGACAGCCTGAGCTGCCACACCTACCCTCGTTTTGTCAAAGAATTCCATTGAATAATAAAAGCCCTTATTAAGCTCGCCTATAATATTCCAATCTTTGACCTTCACATTGTCGAACCTCACTTCGCCCGTAACGGAGCATCTTATTCCCATTTTGTTATGAAGCTTTGTTGTTTCCAGTCCAGGTGTACCTTTATCAACTACGAATAATGTTTCACCTCTATATGTTGGCCTAACCTTTGTGTCTGTTTGCGCTAAAACCACCATGAAGTCAGCTGTGGTAGCATTTGTTATGAAGGTCTTCGTACCGTTTATCCACCATTCGTCTCCATATTTTGTTGCTGTTGTTTCCATACGGGTTATGTCGCTTCCGCTGACGTTAGGTTCTGTGAAAGCCGCGGCTGAAATGAAGTCGCCTTTACAGATGGGCGGCAAGTACTTCTCCTTCTGTTCTTTAGTTCCATGAACCAGAATGAACTCGCTGCCGAAAGTTCCGCTCATGATGGCCACACCAAGCGAGGAGTCCGCTCTGCACATTTCCTCTACTACCAAGCATGTTTCCAAGAGGCCGTAGCCTTGACCACCATATTCTTGCGGAAAGGCCATGCTTGTAAAGCCCAACTTTGCGGCTTTTTTGTAGAGCTCCAGCGGAAATTCTTCTTTTCGATCAAGTTCTAGTGCAAGCTCTGGCTTGAATTCTTTTTCGCAGAACTCTCTTACAGCGTTTTTTATTCCAATCTGTTCTTCTGTTAATTCAAACTTCATCTAATAGAACCCCCTTCCAGTTTTTTTACCTAACCAGCCCTTGCTGACATAATCCTCTAGTAATGGGCAGGGTTTATACATTTCCATGTTATATTTGGCGTACATTTCCTTTAACTTGTTGACAATGACGTCTATGCCTACTCTATCTGCATATTCGCATGGGCCTGAAGGCCATCCGGTGCCAAGTTTCATCCCGGTGTCTATGTCTGCTGGACTTGCAGCATCCTCATATACAAGCCAGGCTGCCTCGTTTGCAGCTACAGCCCAAGATCTCTCAACATCATATTCTTCCATAAGGTTGAAGGGTATTCTCGGCCTGCCCTTGGTCCAGTCGTAAAAGCCTACTCCTGTTTTCTGTCCAAACTTCCGTTCTTTAACTAATGGTTCTATCACCTCTACACATGGTTTGAAGCGCTCGCCGTAAGCATCGTAAAGTATTTTCCCGACCTCAGAAGCTATGTCCAGTCCTACGTAGTCGGCAAGTTCGAACCATCCCATTGGAAAACCACCGCTATATTTTACTGAAGCATCAATCCCTTCTTTCGTGGCTTCTCCTCTATGGAGAGTCCAGAAAGCTTCATTAAAAACTGCTCCAAGCACTCTGTTAACTATGAAACCTCTC
>JAWCQV010000057.1:0-4915 GCA_038869575.1 Bathyarchaeia archaeon
TGATTAGTGAAGTTTCAACAGTCACGTTTTTTAACGTGATTCGTTATATTTCTAAAGCAAAATTTAAAGAAGCAACGCTAGTGGTGGTTAATTGTCTAAACGTCTGATACTCCGGTGGGCATCTCTTAAGGGTTTAATGGCAATAATACTTTTCCTTATAATAACTGCCCTAATCGAGTACGTCATCGTCGTTTTCGCTATTTCACTTGGAGTAAGGGAAGAAAATCCATTGGGAGGAAGTTTCCAAATTCCATGGACAGGTTGGACGGTAACTATCGTTGTGAGTCCGCTTTTCCACCTTGTTCCATTATCAGTTATTATAACTCTTGTCTTCGGCTGGATTTGCATGACAAAATACGCTGCTATGCAGCCTCAAAAACCGCCTGAAGGAAAACCTAAAACTAAGCCGCAAAGGAAGGAGCATGCCCAGAAGACAGGAAAAATGTTCACTTTGAGAGCAGGTGGTGTTGTAAGGAATTTATTTGCGAAGATAAAATCTGGAATTTTACGGATTAAAGGGGTCTCTTACATCCGGAACAAGGTTAGCTTTGCATGGGCGACAATAAAAAGCGCTATAATAACGATTCTGGTTTTTTCAGCCCTAATTCTACTAGTTTCAGTTGTCGCTTATCCTGGGCTTATATATGAAGCTTTTTCAAACATTTATCGCGGAAATACCTTACTTCTTGAGTTTGTAAAGTCTGTTAACAATGGTTTAAAAGGCTTTGTTGAAGCTCTCGGTCCCGTTGGTTGGCTTTGTTCATCAATAAATAGCGCCATAATTTCTGCAGCTCCAGCTCTGAGAGGTTTCGTTTCAACCCTCGGAGGCCTAGTTAAGCCTCTTGTGAATTTGCCTCCTGTCGGCAAATATATTGTTTTTCAAAATGTTGCAGCTTGGGTTTCAGCCTTGGCAGTGTTCTCATATGGGTTTTTAACGCGAAAAGGTTATCGCTTTAGGAAGGTAAAGAGAAGTTAGAGGCTCTTGAATGGCTGACCGTCCAAGATTCGGTCCTGCAGGTGTTCCGCCAAGTTTTAGGGCTATGAAAGCCTCCTTAACGGATATCCCTAGACTCCTGCGGGAAGAGGGGTTGGATGCTTTTGAATATCAAGCTGTGCGTTGGGGTGTCAAGCCCCAAATGCGGAGGGAGGAAGCTGAAAACCTTGGATTGAAGGCTAAGGAGAACGATGTTCTATTAAGCCTTCACGGCTCTTATTTCATAAACTTGTGTGGCGAGAAGGAAACCGTTGAAGCCAGCAAGGATCGCCTAATAGCGTGTGCCGCCGCTTCCCAATGGATGGGTTCCAAAATTGTTGTCTTTCATCCGGGGTTTTATGGAAGAAAATCTCCTAAAGACGTTTTTAAGGCATGTCTAGAAGCCCTAAAAGATGTTGTCGGGAGGCTGAGGTCTCTTAGCATAACAGATGTGCGGATTGGTCCTGAAACCATGGGAAAGCCAACTCAGTTTGGCAGTTTAGAAGAAGTTTTAGCTTTGTGCGAACAAGTTGAGCAAACCCAGCCTGTAATAGATTGGGCGCACCTGCACGCAAGGGAACGTGGACGCTTCAAAACTGTTGACGACTTCCGCATAGTAGTGGAAGAAATCGAGAGGCGTTTGGGAACCGAGATAGTCAAAAACATGCATTGCCACTTCACAAAAGTTGAGTTCACCGATAAGGGAGAGAGACGCCACCACACCATGGATGAGGCTGGTTATGGACCAGAATTCGAGATGCTCGCAAGAGTCATAGCCGATTTTAGGCTTAATCCCGTCATAATAAGTGAGAGCCCAGTGTTAGACGTGGACGCCATAAAAATGCGGGACATCTTAAGAAAGGAAATGAAAACCTAAGTTCAAAGTTCTTGCGATACCTTTTTTTATTAAGGTTGTGTGCTGATTATGGGTGCCTTTTGTTTTGGTTAGGTTGAGGGGCTTCCAAAAACTAACAACAATTGAGGAAGCGAAAAAACTTTTTTTCGACAGCCTAAAATTTGGGCATTGCACCGAATCGGTTCCAGTATGGAATGCGCTTAATCGTGTTTTGGCAGAAGACTTAATCGCGGGGGAAGACTTGCCGAGATTTGACCGTTCTGCTGTTGACGGTTATGCTGTTAAAGCCGAAGACACTTTTGGGGCTTCCCAATTCAAACCAAAAACCCTAAAACTGACGAATACAAGCGAGGTGAAAAAGGGCGAAGCTAAACAAGTTTGGACCGGAAATCCTCTACCAATAGGAGCAGACGCTGTTTTAATGTTGGAAGATGTTAGGCTTGTCGGCGATAGCCAAATAGAGGCTTGGAAAACTGTCACGCCAAGCGAAAATGTTTCAAAGCGGGGAGAAGACATAGCCAAGGGCGAGGTCGCATTAAAAGCAAGAACACGCCTAAAACCCCACCATTTAGCCCTAATATCAGCGCTCGGCATAAGCGAAGTACCAGTTTTTAGAAAACCGAAAGTGGCAATTTTGGCAACTGGAAATGAGCTTGTCGAAGCTGGAGAAAAGCTAAGCCAAGACCAAATCTATGAGACAAATAGGATTATGCTCGCGTCCCTATGTTATGAGCTGGGCGCCGAACCTATAGACTTGGGAATAGCCAAAGATGATGTTGATAGAATTAAACAAAAACTAACGCACGGGTTGGAGAAGGCGGATGTAGCGGTAACTACTGGCGGCACAAGTGTTGGGGCATCCGACCTAGTTCCAACAGCCATAAACGAGCTTGGCAAACCAGGCATTATTGTTCACGGCGTTGCAATGCGCCCAGCCATGCCAACAGCCCTAGCCATTGTAGGTAATAAGCCAATAATAGTACTTTCAGGTAATCCAGTTGCAGCCTTCTTTGGCTTTGAGGTTTTCGCTAGACCCTTAATTCTCAAAATGTTGGGCATTGAAAACGAATCTAGACCTATTGTGGTGGCGAGACTAACAAGGCGGACATCAACGGTCCTTGGGAGAAAAACCTTTGTTCGTGTCCATGTTTTCACGCAAAATAGAGAGTTTTACGCTGAACCTATAAGTACTAGGGGCTCCGGCATAATTTCAACATTGACGAAGGCTAACGGCTATGTTGTTGTGCCTGAAAACCGCGAGGGACTAGGGGAGGGCGAAATTGTTCAAGTTCACCTTTTTGACGCATTGGAGGTTTTCAACGAAAATGTTTAAGAGACTTTTCACCTTTGAAGATGCGAAAAAGGTTATTGAAAAGCATTTTAAGGCTAAACCACTGGGCGTAGAAGAAGTCCCACTTTTGGAGGCTTACAATCGAGTCCTAGCAGAAAGCATTACAGCCCCATTGGATATTCCACCCTTCAACCGCTCAACAGTGGATGGCTATGCCGTTAAAGCCGAAGACACCTTTGGCGCAGACGAGAATAAACCGGTAAAGCTGAAGCTTTGCGGAACAGTTAACGTCGGTGAAATGCCAAAAGTAAAAGTGGAACATGGAACGGCAGCAGAAATAATGACTGGCGCACCAATTCCGGAAGGCGCAGACGCCGTTGTCATGGCTGAGGAAACCGAGCGAAAAAACAGCGAAGTCTACGTTTATGCAGCAGTGGCAAAAGATGAAAACGTTATGAAGGCTGGAGCAGACATAAAAAGAGGCGAAATAGTTGCCGAGCAAGGACAGCTTCTAGGTGCAAGGGAAATCGGAGCCATCGCAGCGGTTGGGTTTTCAAAAGTCAAAGTTTACAAAATTCCGAGGGTGGCAGTTTTATCAACCGGCGCGGAGGTGATAGAGCCAGGGAAATCACCATCTCCCGGTAAAATTTATGATATTAACGCTTACAGCCTAAGTGCAGCCGTCTTAGAAAGCGGCGGAAAACCAGTTTATTTGGGAGTTTTTCCAGACGATCCGGATGAAATTGAAAACGCATTAAAAAAAGCTTTAACTTTAGCAGACGTTGTTGTAACTTCGGGCGGAGTTTCTGTCGGACCGAAAGATGTCATTCCAGGAACGCTCAACCTTCTTGGAAAACCAGGCGTAATCGTTTGCGGAATAGCCATCAAACCGGGAAAGCCAACAACGATCGCTGTTTTGGACGGCAAGCCCGTTTTCGCTCTTCCCGGGCATCCAACTTCTGCGCTATTAATATTCTACTTGCTTGTGCGCCCAATAATAGAACGAATGGCTGGAAAGCCAACGGTGGAAGCTGCCACTTTGAAGGCCTTATCGTCAACGCGGATGTTTTCAGCGAGAGGGAGACGCACATTTATTATGGTGAAATTAAAGAGAGACGAGAGACAACGGTTCGTAGCGGAGCCTGTTTCAGTTGGGCTTTCTGGAGCTATTACAACCCTATTAAGAGCTGACGGATTCATAGAAATCCCCGAAAACCAGCAGTTTGTAGATGCATGGGAGGAGGTCACAGTTAAACTTTTTAAAAAATTAGTGAGTATTAATGTTTAAAATTCGAGCTTCTTCCTTCTAGCAGCCAGATAAACTGTCGCAATCCATGTTAGAGCCAAATATAAAATCATGGCTGCATCGATAAGGGTGTCACCGCCCCCTGTGTAGTAGAGCATGGAAATGGCAAAGGTCGTATTCGTGAAGAAGAGGATGAAAACGCTCCAGAGAGCCCAGCGCCTCCGCCTGATCAAACCGTAGGCTGTGGCTAAACTTATTATGCCGAGCAAGCCTATATGAACCAGTTCCAAATCTATTGTGGCTAACACAATAAAGAAGATGATGCCTGCAGCTGCGTAAAAAATTGAGGCTAAAAACAAACCTATATTTTCAGTTTTAAGCCTTGACTTAAATCCCATGTCTGTCGCCCGCTATCGAAATTAATGCATTAAATTGAAACACACATAGTTAATAAATCATATGCTTTGATAAGGCATTTTATTCAAGCATACCCTCGAATCGAGATATTTTCGTTTTAAAATACCATTTATAAGGAATAATAGAGCAAAA
>JAWCQV010000058.1:0-4906 GCA_038869575.1 Bathyarchaeia archaeon
ATGGAGCCGCTATAAGGGTGCTCGTTGATGGTGCATGGGGTTTTGCATCTTCACACTCACTTGACGCTGAAGTTTTGATGGATGTTGTTTCTGAAGCTTGCAAAATGGCTAAAGCAGCCAGCCAGAAAATTAAAAATCCAATAAAGCTTATTGAAAGCAAAGCCCTTGAAGATCGTGTTGTTGTAAAGCCCAAAAAAGACCCCTCAAAAATCTCCATAGAAGATAAGATAACAACAGCTTCAACCATTGCAGAAACGGTCCTGAAGCGTGATCAGCGAGTTAAAAGCTGCACGATAGACTATTTAGACATCGTTGGAACGAGTTATTTCTTGAATAATGAAGGCTCTTTCATTAAGCAGGATAAACTGTATGTTTGGTCAAGAATTCTTGCTACCGCGAAAGAGGGAGAAGTTTTCACATTTAGCCGTGAAGAAGTAGGCTCAACGAGCGGCTTTGAAGTCTTCGATGTCGAGGCTCCAGAGATTATTGGGGAAAGGGTTGCAAAAAGGGCCATCGAACAATTAAAGGCAAAGGCTCCAAGAGGTGGAACATTTCCCGTAGTTTTAGGTCCAAACGTTGTCGGGGTTTTTATCCATGAGGCTTTTGGTCATCTAGCTGAGGCTGATCTAACCCTGTCGGGCTCTGTCCTCATGAACAAGCTTGGCAAGAAAGTGGCTTCAGAAGTTGTTACCATCTATGACGATGGAACCATTAAGGGGGCTTTTGGCTCTTTCAAATACGACGACGAGGGTGTACCGGCTCAAAAAACGCAACTAGTAAAGGATGGCGTTGTTGTTGGACTTATGCATAACCGTGAAACAGCACAAAAATTTAATGCTAAGCTAACGGGCAATGCAAGGGCTGAAGACTTCCGCGTGGAGCCAATAATACGGATGCGCAACACTTTCCTAGCTCCAAAAGACCACTCTTTTGAAGAACTCATTGAAGGCATAAAATTTGGGTATTACTTCAAAAGCTTTCGAGGCGGGCAAGCAAACCTGGACGGCACTTTTCAAGTTGGAATTCAAGAGGGCTATGAAATAGTTAAAGGTGAAATTGGCGAACCAGTACGTAACGCTTCAATAAGCGGTAATACCCTTGAGACATTGTATAAGGTGGATGCTGTTGGAAAGGATTTTGAGCTTTGGCCTGGCAGATGCGGTAAGGGTCAAACAGCTTTTGTTTGCGATGGCGGCCCTCACATAAGGGTTAAGGAGGTGCTTGTCGGTGGTAGCGCTTAAGCCAGAAGAAACTATCAGTTTGGCTGAGGCAGCTGTGAAATTCGCCCTTAAACATGGAGCCGACGAGGCTGAAGTCTTCGCGTATCAAGGTTTAACAAAAGCTGTCGCCATTGAAAGAGGACAAATTGCAAAAAGTTCGAGAATAATCGATCAAGGACTTGGAGTTAGAACGGTTGTTAGTAAGGCTATCGGTTTTTCCTACACAAACATTGTTGGAAGTAAAGAGGCAATCGAGGAGACGGTCCTAAAATCTTTGAAATCTGCAAAGGCAAGTAAGCCAGACAAAGATTGGAAAGGTTTCCCATCGAGGAAACCATACGCTAATGTGAAAGGCACGTTTGACGGTGCCGTTTGCGAATCATCATCGGAGGATCTTGTTAGGCTTTCTTCTTTAATGTTGGAGGCTGCCGAAAAGACAGACGAACGCGTCTTTCCAATAGAAGGTGGTGTTGGGGCCTCTTACCTCTCTAGGGCCATTGTAAACTCAAACGGTGTGTCAGGTTTCGATCGTGGCACAATCATTGAATGCAGTTTGGCAACTATAGCTCATGAAAGCGGCGAAGTAACACCTGTATGTTTTGAATTCAATGCCGAAAGAATTTACAAAATAGACCCCGAGTGGGTGGGGAGAGAAGCTGCTCGTCTTGCGGCTTTGGCGCTAAGAGCAAAACAGATAGAGACAAAAAATCTGAAGATTATTTTTGCTCATTTTGCCTTACAGCAGCTGCTCCATTACACATTGATGGACGCGGTTAAAGCAGATTACGTGCAGCGAAACCAGTCGGCCCTTAAAAATAAGATCGATGAAAAAGTTGCCTCCGAGGTTGTGACGATATATGATGATGGCCTACTTGAAGGTGGGTTACGCACTTGGAGGTTTGACGGGGAAGGGGCTCCACAGCAGAGAACTCTTATAGTAGAGAGGGGCTTTTTGCGCAGTTTTATATATGATAATTATACCGCCAATAAAGAGGGGAAGGAGAGCACTGGAAACGCTTTCAGAGCCGGCTATTTGTCGACACCTAATGTTGAAACAACAAATTTCCACTTTGAAGCTGGGGAAAAATCTCCAGAAGAGCTTATTGGCGAGGTTAATGAGGGGCTTCTTGTCTACTCTTTGCAGGGGGCGCATAGTAGCAATCCGGCAAGCGGGGAATTCTCTGTTGTGGCGGCTCCAGCGTGGAAGATTGAGAAAGGCAGAATAGTCCATCCAGTTAAGGGTGCCATGTTGGCCGGCAACGTTTTTGACGTTTTGAAGAATGTTTCGGGTTTGGCAAATAATGAGAGGAAAATTGGCTCACTTGTTGCGCCTTGGGTTCTTGTGGAAAACGTTAAAGTTATCGGAAAGTAAAATAACCTAAACCTTAAACTATCTCATTCAAAATGGGGCTGAAACGTTGAAAGCAAACATTCAGCGGCGTCTGCTTAAGATTAATATGCTTCGCAGAACGGTCCAGTTTCTCTCTTTTATACTTTTCAGTGCAATGGTCTTTAATTTGAGCTCGCTGCCAATTGTGGTTCCAGTTTTATGGACTTGGGGTTACCAGCCAAACTTCATTGGGGATGCTTTCACAGCATTGCAACTGATGTTTAGTGGCTGGGAGCGGTTACCAATCGTTTTTCCATGGTTTGCTGTGGCATCCTTTCTGTTGGTAGGCGTTTTGATCGGCAAATCACTCTGCGGTTGGGTTTGTCCTTTCGGTTTTATCCAGGACCTATTAAGTTTTGTTAAAGTTGAGAAAACAGAGTTTTCTCCAAAAACTCATAGAAACATGACATTGTTAAAGTATTTTGTTTTGAGCATCGTGCTTTTTATTAGCTTAACCTTTTCAGCAGCTAAAGTTACCGGAGCCTATAGAGACTATGAGAGGGCGTTAGGCATATTTGCCTATGCTCCATTCACCGCTATAAGTCCGGCTGAAACCTTGTTTTCAACGCTGCCAAGAGGTATTCAAAGTTTTTCAATCGAGATTATGGAGAAACCGGTTGTGGATGTTTTATCTGGTGTTTTGGATCTACCTCCACTTTTCTGGGTTCAATTATTCATCCTCGTAGGTGTTCTTGTTTTAGCGGCTTATGTTCCAAGAGGATGGTGTAGGTATTTATGTCCCCATGGCGCGATGATGGCTTTTCTGAACAAATTTAGCTTTCTTGGCTTGCGAAGGGACCCCGTGAAATGTGTTAAGGGGGAATGCCGAGAATGTGTTAAGGCTTGTCCAATGATGGTTCCAATTTTGGAGCTTCCATGGGAGAAGTTCAACGATCCGGAATGTATTTACTGCTTGAAGTGTTCTGATGCTTGCCCGCATAAGGCGATTAGGCTCAAGTATCCGTGACCGCTGTTAAGCCCAAAATGTTTTCGAATACTCGCTTAAAACACTCTCGTAAACTTTTTTTGTTTGTTGACTTATTTTCTCCCAGTTATAATTTTCAGTAACCTTTCGGAAGGCTTTTTCCCTTAGGTTATTCGCCAAAGTCTCATCAAGTAAAACTCTTGTGATTCCCCATGCCAGCGAGTCTGGATTATTTGGATAAACCTTAACGCCGGTCACCTCGTGCTCAACAATTTCTGATAAACCGCCAGTGTCTGAAACTACAACTGGGCTTTTAGCCGCCATCGCCTCAAGGGCAACAATTCCGAACGGTTCGAAAAGGGATGGGACAACTGATACGTCGGCGCATTTCTGCAGATTTCGCAATGTATTATCATCCACAAAGCCTGTAAACATAACTTTATGCGCTAGTCCTATGTTTCTGATGTGTTCTGACAGGGATTGATGCAAGTATCCGTTTCCTACTATGACGAATTTTGCGTTAACTTTCTCTAAAACTTTTGGCACCGCATTAATGAGGACATGTATACCCTTCTCATAGACAAGTCGTCCAACAAATAATACAATTTTTTCTTCTGGTAAGGCGAACCGAAGCCTAAACTGGTCTAGGCTTATGTCGGCGCTCTTGTCATACTCTTTTGCGTCCACGCCATTTGGAATCATTATGAGTTTGTCTTGTGGAAGCCCGAAAACCCATTTTACATGGGAAACCATGTAGTTGCTGCAGCATATGACCCTCCAAGCCTCATAAGTGAGCCAAGCCTCTGTTTCATGAATCATCCTCTCGTAGTCGGTGTGAATGCCGTTCCGCCTTCCATACTCTGTAGAGTGGATTGTAGCTAAAAGAGGTCTCCTAAAAACGTGTTTTAAGCCTATCCCAGCGTTTGCCACAAGCCAGTCATGAGCGTGAAAAATGTCAACCCCGCCCAACTCCTTAACGATGGATGCTGCCTCCTTCTGCATATTCATATTCATCAAATAAACCCAACTTGCAAAATCCGGCGAGGGGTTCTTGTAAGAATCAATCCTGAAAACCTCGACTCCATTTAGTTTCTCATGTTGGGGGGCTCCCGGAAAATCGCATGTAACAATGTAAACTTTTACGCCATTTTTTGAGAGGCCTTTTGACAAGTAATAAACGTGAGGTGAGATCCCACCGATTATTCTTGGCGGGAACTCCCATGTAAGCATCATAACCCTTAACTCACCAAGCATATATCTAACTCTCCTTGACGGTTTGGTAGGCTTCTAAAATCGTTTTAAGCCATCGTTCAGATCCGGGTTTAACAATTTTTATTTTTGCTTCTGGAACTTTATAGGCTCGTACGGCTT
>JAWCQV010000059.1:0-4830 GCA_038869575.1 Bathyarchaeia archaeon
AATTTGTTTGCGTCTTGCTCTATTATGGCAAGGTGAATGTTTCCGTCTCCTGCGTGACCAGCACCACTTATAATCGTCATGTACCTTTCAGATATATCCTTAACTTGCTCCATAAATTTGGGTATCATACTGCGGGGTACAACCACGTCCACTAGATATGTTGCACCAGCATCTCTAGCTGCGTAGAAGGATTTTTCCCTTAATTCAAGAAGCTCTTTTTCAGCTCTTCCAGTTGAGGGAATAAACACGTCTATAGCTCCGTATTTCATACATATGTCGCTCACAACTTCAGCGGCTTCTTGAACCTCTTTCTCGTTTTCTCCTTCTAAAACTATTAGAAGAAATGCTTCCGCTTCGTTGCGCACAAGTTCGGTTAATGGAACTCTGATTCCGGTGTATCTTTCCATGCCTTCAAGTCCAACTTTGTCTAAAAACTCAACTATTAAGGGAGTCTTGCCTGACTTGAGTATGGCGGGGACAGCCCTAACCCCGTTTTCAAGGGATTTGAAGGCTACGAAAAGGGTGGTTTTAGCCTTTGGACAGGGAACAAGCTTCAATATAGCCTTCGTGATTACCGCCAAAGTTCCCTCGGAACCAACAATCAGCTGGGTTAAGTCGTAGCCTGACGATGCCTTCACATATTTTCCTCCCGTCCTAATTACTTCTCCTGTAGGCAGGACAGCTTCAAGGCCTAGGACAAAGTGTCTGGTAACACCATATTTAACAGCCATCATTCCCCCAGCATTTGTAGCTATGTTGCCGCCAACGGTTGCGGTTTCTTCTCCTGGATAGATTGGATAACATAAGCCTCGTTCATTGGCGGCTTTATAAAGGTCTGACAACATTGCTCCCGCCTCAACCACTGCCACATGGTTTTCATCGTCTATTTCCACTATCTTATTCATTCGTTCAAGGGATAGTAGGATGCCTCCCATATGCGCAACGCATCCACCGGATAAGCCTGTGCCTCCACCTCTGGGCGTTACTGGAATGAGCTTCTCGTTAGCCAAACGCAGTATTCTTGCAACTTCTTCGACACATCTGGGCTTGACTACTACTTCTGGCAAAACGCCTTTAACTGTAAGAGATTCGTCGTGGGCATATTCCTCATTTAAGCTGCTGCCAGCGAAAACATTGTCATCTCCAACAATTTCCTTAAGTTTATCTAAAACTTCTTTATCCAAGTGTCAATCACCAAGCGAATCAAATTTAATAAAACATGTAGATTAGAAAAATGTGAGCGAGGAGCTGGAGTTTTTAGGTGTAAGCCGCGAAGCCTTTTCCCAAAATTGTGTAGCCTGTTATCAGCTTCATTATTTCGCTTGTGCCGTCGGGGATGGTCATCATTCTTGCGTCTCTGTAATATCTTTCCAGTGGCATTTCGTCTGAAAGTCCAAGCCCTCCATGGATTTGCACGGCGTCATATGTTACTTTTACAGCGGCCTCCCCGCAGTAAACTTTAGCCATCGAAGATAGCCTTCGAGCTTCAGGGCTGCCTTTGGCAATGGCGTATATCGCTTTATATCCTAAAAGCCTCCCCGTCTCGATCAAAACGTTCATTTTGTAAAGCATTTCTTGAATTAGCTGAAATTTACCTATGGGCTTTCCAAACTGAACTCTTTCTTTTGCATATTTTACCGACGCTTCGAAGGCAGCCTCTGCTATTCCTATAGCCGCTAAGCCCATGGCAGCCCTCGGTAAAGTCATTAGCGCAGTAAAAGGCGCCATCTGACTGAACAAGGTCATCATTCCCTCTGATATAGGAAGAGTTTTCATCAACTTGGGATCTGACATGGCCTTTGCCATCATAGTGTTCAGCTCGTTTTCCTTCGAAACTTTACAGTCAACGAAGAACATTTCAGCTGTTGGAGCAGCCTTCCAGCCGATTTTATGCAACTCGTTTGTTTCGAAGGGTGAAACTTCCCGCTCAACAAGGAAGAATGTCTCCATGTTTGTCAAAGAATCTTTTGCTCCGACAAAAGCCACGTCAGCTATCGATCCGTTGCTTATCCATGTTTTGGTGCCATTAATTATGTAATAGTCTCCCTCCAATCTTGCAGTGGTCTTAATGTTTGATGTGTCACATCCAGCCTCCGGCTCAGTTTCAGCGAAACATCCAATGAACTCTGAGCGTTCAAGCTTTGGCATCAGCCTATTTTGCGTCTCGTCAGAGGCTAATGGGACAAACATTGCCGGGATGCCGCTCATGCCGAAAAGCGGCAGAAGACTCACCCAAACCCTTCCAACTTCCTCAGCAAATATCCCAAATAACATTGGATCTTCGGCGAAAACCATCCTTAGACTTTCCAAGTCGAGTCCTATGCCGACCTTCTTGAACTTCTTCATTATATCAACGGCTTCATCTTTCGTGAATGGCCCTTTTTTGTCTCTCATGTCCGCTATTGGGGCAAACTCTTTCTGAAGAAACTCTCGAAGACTGTCTCTAAACATTTTCTCTTCTTGGGTGAACTCGAAATCCATTTAGAACCTCCTCCGTTTTCCCATCTTATAGAGCAGCTTTTATTTAATCCCTTACTTTTGCATTCGCCCAACCAAAAATGCTTTAACATGCTCTAAATGGACTCATTTAAGCGGGTGAGGTTTAATGTCAACGTTAAGAGGTCGAAAAGTGTATGGAGGGACTGAAGGCTACAGTCGAAGAGGCCTTCTTAAAGCATGCGGCTTCACGGACGAGGAGCTTGACCGCCCACTCGTTGCGGTTGTAAATAGCTGGACAAATATTGTTCCAGGTCACGTACACCTGGATAAAGTTGCGGAAGCTGTTGAAGCAGGTATCAGAATGGCTGGCGGAACACCCCTCCAGTTTCACACCATTGCCGTCTGCGATGGCATAGCCATGGGTCATGACGGAATGAAGTATTCTCTTCCAAGCAGAGATATAATCGCTTCGTCCATTGAAATAATGGTTGAGGCCCACAAATTCGACGGCATGGTTTTGATCGGCTCTTGCGATAAAATAGTTCCGGGAATGATGATGGCCGCGGCTTTGTTGGACATCCCAACAATCTTCGTAAATGGCGGTCCAATGCTTCCCGGAAGTTTTGAAGGTCAAAAATTAACAGTCTCTAGGGGCTTAGAAATGATGTTTGGAGCATTGATGTTGGGATTGCCAGAAGACACTGTTAAGGAAATTTCAAATTATGTTTGTCCCGGAGCTGGTTCGTGTCAAGGCATGTATACGGCTAACACAATGGGGTGTTTATGCGAGGCCCTTGGAATGTCGCTTCCATGGTCGTCGACGATTCCAGCTGTTGATGCACGAAGATTGAGACTTGCAAAGCAGGCGGGAATGCGGATAATAAAGCTTATAGACGAAAATATTAGGCCTCGCGACATAATGACTTACGAAGCCTTCGAAAACGCCATACGGGTTGATATGGCTCTCGGCGGTTCCACAAACACTGTTCTGCATCTTCCTGCAATTGCATCCAGGCTTGGAATAGAATTGCCGCTTGAACTTTTCGATAGACTTGGTAGAGAAACGCCTCACCTATGCGATATGGATCCGGCTGGACCCTACACCGTTAAGGATTTAGACGAGGCGGGCGGAATACCGGCTGTTCTCAAAGAAATCGATGAAAGCATTCATCAAGACGTGCTCACTGTAACTGGGAGAACCCTCGGGGAAATTTTAAAAGAAGCGAGGATCTTGAACAGGGAAGTTATAAAACCTAAAAACTCCCCTGTCCACAGAGAGGGTGGGATCGCAATTTTAAAAGGGACGCTTGCTCCGGAAGGCTGTGTTGTTAAGCAGTCAGCTGTAGATGAGAAAATGTTAAGATTTGAAGGTCCAGCCAGAGTTTTTGATTCCGAAGAAGACGCCTTAAAAGCCATAATTAATCAGAAAATTATTCCAGGCGAAGTTGTAGTGATAAGATTTGAAGGGCCAAAAGGTGGACCGGGCATGAGGGAAATGCTTTGGCCAACAGCAGCCCTTGTTGGAACAGGGTTAAGCGATAAAGTGGCCCTTGTAACTGATGGAAGATTCTCAGGGGCTACAAGAGGGCCATGCATCGGACATGTGAGCCCAGAAGCTATGGAAGGCGGCCCTATAGCCATTGTCAAGGACGGCGACATCGTTTGCATAGACATACCCAACAGGAAGTTGGATTTAAAAATATCAAAGGAGGAGATACGTGAAAGACTTAAAAGTTGGAAACCTCCCAAAGCCAAAGCCGAAAGAGGGGTGCTCGCCGCATACTCTAAACTCGTGGGGCCAACAAGTAAGGGTGCAGTCTTTCTTTCCTAAAATTAAGCGGGGCTGCCAGCTTTCCCGGCTTCGCGTGGCCGAAGACCACACTACAACCGGGAACGGAGCGCGGTTTAACTTCCGAGTTCGGAATGGGATCGGGTGGAACCCGCGCCCTATGGCCGGCAAACCCCAAAATAAACCTTAAACTATAACACATTAACTTTTCGCTTTTTGAAATGTTTCATTTTTCACTTTTTAGGAGGGTTTCCCATATTCCGAAGCCGCCGACGGTTTCTGGGCGTTCTACAGGATTGTACCACTGTTTTTTTGTGCCTATTTTCGCCCGCATTTTCCAGCCAAAAGTTTTTGGCTCTTTGTCTATTGCCTCTAAAATTGTGTCTATTTTCTGGGCTATCTCTTCTCTGTCTTCTTTTCCAATTTGTTTCGGGTCTATGTTTGCTTCTGGTCCAAGCTTGTCGATTTCAGCTAAAAATGCCTTAATTTTTTTGAGGTTGGTTGTGGCTGTATACCAGAATCCCCAGTCTTGTGCTAGAATGTTCGCTATGTATGATGCGTCTATGCTTTCCCTTTCTGGTTTTTGGCTTATGTTGTGGGCT
>JAWCQV010000060.1:0-4753 GCA_038869575.1 Bathyarchaeia archaeon
CTTAATGAAAATAGTTAAAAACGGAAAGGAGCACTGGCTCACAACACTTGACATCGCTTTCTTGACGCTTTTCACGTTGCATATGCTCATGGAAGAATGCTGGAAAAGGCAAATACTCCTAATAGGCGTAACAAAAGACACAGCAGCAAGAGATTTCAAACGCCAACTCATTCCAATAATGGGCAACAACGACCTACTAAATACAACTATTACACAAGAAGAGCTGGAAAAACTACCCAACACAGACCGTATGATCCTTCAGTCGGCAAGCATTCTCAGCGCAGATGATATAACGCCTCCGTGGAGCCTAATAGAGTATGATTCAGCCTTCAGGACAATGGTGCCAGACAAGCAAAACCGGAAAGGCTACATTTCAGGCGCCATTAAAAATAAAATAAGCCTAGAAAAAGCCTTCTTAAAAACCTACGTGCAACTGAGCCAAGCCAAAACAGACCCCATGTTGAGAAGCAACGTGCTACTCGTAGACCGCCTCGCCTATCCAGAGTACGATTACAAGCCGGAAACAGTTGTGGAGTTTTGGAACGAACTCAGCGACGGAACAAAAGAGCCAATAGAAGTAATCCTTTTCATGGACAAAAACGTGCCTAATAAGTTGCAGAATTTAGTAATGAATACTTTGGCAGCTATGGCGCCATCAAACATTCCAGAAGCCTTCGGCCATAACACGCCACTATTTATAGCGGACAAAATTGCCAAGTGGAACTACAGCCAATTCAAAAGAGTCGTAGACACAACAGCCGAGTGGATCCTCAATAATCATAAATTGAGAAGATTCATATTCTACATGAGCACTTTCAGGGAGAGGCGAACAGCCATTGAAGCCGCGAGAAGAGAACAAATTTAACCGCATGTGCTTTACAGACTTCGACGGCAAATTCAGGGCTAGACTAGCCGCCGTTATGCCCCGCTTCTTCGGAGGAGCAGAAGAATCAAAACTTGCTGGAACTAGCGCCCGATACAATTGCCGAATAAAAGTGGAATACCAAAAAGATCTAATGGGACTGCTGGAAGAGGGCATGCTTCTAGCTGCAAAAAACTTTAAGCAGGCATTCCTAGGAGAGGAACGTTATACGCTTATGGAAATAAGCCGAGTATGGCCGGAACACTTCGGATTGAGGGGATTGTCGGATCACGGCTACTATCCCATGCAGTTCGAAATAATTGAGCAGTCAGAGGCGGATTGGCAGACAGACGACCATTCAACAATGATGATTCAAATAGACGCCATCCCAATAAACTACGACCTAATTGTAGTCGAAAACTGCGAATATAAGTTTGTTAAGGGCTTTTCTTACCCAGTGGTGGGCAGCCCAGTCTACATCCTAAACAGCGAAATGATAAACCGCATGTACAACCAAAAAATAACTGGAAAGCTTGGCATAGACCCATCAAAGACCATTGAAGACGCCAAGCTTGACCCTAGGCTCGGCGTTGTAAAAATGTTTCAGACAAGCAACATAGTTATCCCCATATACGTGGATTTTGAGAAACTTGTCCGCTACCATTTTGGGGTTTTTGCCTTCACCGGTGGTGGAAAAAGCAACCTAATGTCGAATGTTTTGAGAAGGATAATCCACCACACGGATGATGTTAAGGTTGTGGTTTTTGACATAAGTTGCGAGTACATATTCCTACTCCTCGACCTTCTCGCAGACAAGAAGGTTCCGTCGAAGGTTATCCTCGAACACAGGATAGACTCCATTGAACAGTTCTTCAACTCCGTTGTCAAACCAAGAGAGTATGAAGCTGACGAGAGAATAAAGTTTGGACTTAAACGCATAATGGAACAAGACAAAGTAGCATTTTATACAAGACCAAAGCAGAAAATACCCACATACGCCCAGTTCCTAGAGGAGTTAAACGACCAGAGGAAAGGCATCACCGACAAACCCCACTATTTGAACGCTATAGACCGAATTCACGACGCCATATTGGATTATATGGAGACTCATGGACTAAGCGAAAACCAAGAAGTAAGCGAAGATTTCATCAAATACATAGACGGCGTATGCATAGCCACGGTGGAAGAGTTCAAAGTTCACGACAAAAGCAACCTATACGGCTGGGCAACAACAAGGACTACAATCCTCGACCAAATAAGGAAACGTCAAGAAGAAATGATAAAAGAAACAGGTGGACTAACAGCGGAAAAGATAAGGGAACTCCTCGAGGGCGAAACACGACTTGTGTGCATTTCCATATCGGATCCAACAACAATAAAAGAGCTTGTCATAATGCTGACCCATGACCTACTTATTCGAAGAAAACGCATGTTCCAGGTTAAGCCTTACATCCTCCTGGTCTTCGATGAAGCCCAAGAGTTTATACCGGAGCTTTCAAGTGCAGCAGGCATAGATAAGAAATGTAGCAAACAAGTGGAGACGCTGCTTAGGCAAGGACGCAAATATGGTTTAGGCGTTTGCATTGCAACCCAACGTATAGCCTACCTAAACACCAACGCCTTGCAACAGCTTCACACATACTTCGTGGGCACACTGCCACGCCCATATGACCGCGCCCTAATAAGCGACACCTTCATGATAGACAAAGGCATACTAGAAAAAACCCTAGAATTCGCACCAGGTGAATGGCTCCTCTCAAGCTATATAGCAACAGGCATAGAAAACGTGCCCATATTCATAAAAGCAGACAACGCAGAAAAAGAAATAGAAAAATTTTTGAAAAACGCAATTTAACAATCTTATATCTTATGCGGAATGAGCAAGCATGCCTTTAGTTATGGTGAGAATCCCTAAAAAGATTGCTAAACAATGGATTTTAAGGCACGAGAAGGACGGACTCGATGAGTATAAAATATCCATTTTCTTAAAACTCCATTATGAACTGCAAAACTACGAGGTAACCTCTGAAAATTTGCTTTTATTTAATATGCGTTTTCAAAAACGGGGAGGACAGCCAATGAAAGCAAGCCTTTGGGCTAGAGAGAGGAAAATCAACAATGTTGTCGAATTAATCTTAATAAGGGCGCACGCCGAATCATTACGGTGATGGCAATGCAAAAGCTCATCGAATACAGAATAGAGATAGACGAGAAAGTAACGGGAGGCCTAAAATTACCCGAGACCATGATTCTATACGCTGTAGATACAGAGCACATGATCTTGACGGCTAAACCAAACAAAACCTTGGAGGAAAAGGCCATTACAAAAACTGAAGTTAAAGTTATTGTAGGGAAAAATAGGCACATTATCTTAATTCCAACTAAGATATACAATTTTTATAGACTTGAAGAGAGCGACTACACAGTTATGGTTTCCGATAAAGACCCGGCAACCATAATGATAGCAGTTTAGTCACCTGTGAAAAAGGGAAAGTGTAAGAAGTTACTGGAAGCCTACGCTATTCCGCATTTTTTGAGAAGTTTTTGCCATCTTTGGTCTGTTATCCGTTGTATTTCGTCCAGCAGTTTCTCATATTTGGGCGTGAACAAGTGCCTAAAGCGTCCTTGCACCGCCAAATATTCTTTTACAGGCCTTTTCTTTTGGGGCGCCATGGCTATGACTTTGCTTGGTGCTGAAAGCTGGTATTCGCCATTTATGCACTCCCAAAGTGGGAAGACGCATGTCTCCACCGCTAGGCGGGATAACTCTATGGACTTCGCCGGATCGCTTCTCCATCCGCGGGGGCACGGCGCAAATACGTGAAGGAAGGCTGGTCCCTCTATTTCTAAGCCTTTGCGCACTTTTGTTATTAGGTCTCGCCAATAATAGGGCGAAGCCGTAGCCACATAGGGAATTTCATGGGCCACCATTATGTCGGCTATGGGCTTTTTTGGTTCAAGCTTTCCTGGTATGACTTCGCCTGCTGGTGATGTGGTTGTCGATGCTCCAAGAGGTGTCCCGCCACTCCTTTGTATGCCAGTGTTCATGTATGCCTCATTATCGTATAGCACAAAGAGGAAGTCGTGTCCCCTTTCAACAGCTCCGGAAAGGGCTTGTATGCCGATGTCGTATGTGCCGCCGTCTCCGGCTATTGCGATAACGTCTACGTGCTCATGCTTAACTCTTCCCTTCTTTTTCAGCATTTTTATGGCAGTTTCTATGCCGGAAGCGTTTGCTGCAGCGTTCTCAAACGCTGTGTGAAGCCACGGAACAGCCCAGGATGTGTAGGGATAGATTGTTGAGACTACTTCCATGCATCCAGTTGCATGCGTAACGATGGTTGGTCCTCTTAAGGCTTTCATTATGAGTCTCATAACTGTTGCTGGTGCGCAGCCGGCACATGCCCTATGTCCAGACATGAATAGGTCTTGTTTTTCAGCTATGTCTTTAGCCGTAAACTTCCATTCACTCTGCATTCCATTTTCGCCTCCTACTCCCTTAAACCAACATATTTTATGGGGGTTTCAACACGATTTTTCACAAGAATTTCCTTAAGGTCTTGGTATATCCCGCGGATTTGCATAGGGCTTGTATCTCTTCCACCGAGCCCGTAGATGTAGTTCACCACGAATGGTTTTTTATCTAAGTCGTAAAGCGCATGGCGGACCTCGTGGAAAACTGCGCCGCCGAACCCTCCGAAGCTCATGCTTTTGTCCATGACGGCTACTGCCTTAACATGTTTGAGGGATTGCTTTATGCCGTCAACTGGCAGTGGTCTAAATGTTCGGATTCGCAGTAGCCCGACTTTAATGCCTTCCGCCCTCAACTCGTCTACAATTGTTTTCACTGTTCCAGCTGTTGAGCCTAAGCAAACGATGGCCATTTCAGCG
>JAWCQV010000061.1:0-4639 GCA_038869575.1 Bathyarchaeia archaeon
TCTGGGTAAAGCTGCCAGTTTTCGTCCTTGTAAAAGCTACTCCATTCCTCAATGGTTTTGTCATCTACATCAACACCTAACCTATTGCAAATTTGCCTAAGCCAATTCTCCCACGACGTAAACCCGAATTTTGGATAATCAACAAAAGACACATAGTGCCATGCGGCGTCCAAAGCTTGAGGATAAACCTCGTAGCCACGGGAAACAAGAAAGTCTGAAACAAAACGACCGCTCAAAGGTTTTTCCAAAAAAGCCACAGTTCCATATAAATCGAAGAGAACGGCTTTCAGTTTCATAAATGAGTGTTTTACAGGGTGAGGATATAAAGCTGCCTAAAACATGGGGAGTACAGCTTGCATTTCAAAATGGTTTATAGGTTGCCGGTGAAACTTTGTAATCGATAATTATGAAGGTGGGCTTCATTGTCAATCCGATTGCTGGCATGGGTGGGAGGGTTGGGCTTAAGGGAACTGATGGTGTTTTAGAGGAGGCCATTGCAAGAGGGGCTAAACCGGTCTCTCCAAAAAGGGCTGTGGAGTTCCTCCAAGAACTTAAGGAAAACACGCATGGAAACTTCATTAAGATAATAACATGTCCCGGGGTTATGGGCGATGAGGAAGCGAGAGAAGCAAGTGTCGCCGCCGACCTCTTGCCCATGAAAATCGAAGCGAAGACAACGGCAGAAGACACAAAAAGGGCTGTGGAGCTTTTGGCAGACGAAAAAGTAGACTTGATAGTATTTGTTGGCGGAGATGGTACCGCAAAGGATATCTTAGACGCGATGAAAAAGAAGGGCGTTGAACTGCCGGTTTTAGGGATTCCTTCAGGTGTGAAAATGTACAGTGGCGTTTTTGCCGTAAACCCTTCAGATGCCGTTGAGGTTGTCTTAGCCTATGCTAGGGGCGAGGCGGAAACAACCGATTTTGAGGTTATGGATGCTGATGAAACCGCTATCAGAAGCGACACCTTCGCGGTTAGGCTTTACGGCTTTTTAAAGGGACCCTTCCTACCTATGAGGATTCAGGGAAGTAAACAGGTCAGCCCAGAAACGGTTGATGAAAAGGAGAATCAGATGGCAATAGCCAAATCAATAGTTGAGGAAATGCAGCCCAACGCCACCTACATCCTTGGACCAGGAACAACTGTGAAATGCATAGCCGAACTCCTCGGTGTTCAAAAGACGGTGCTAGGCGTTGATATTTACAAAAATGGCAAAGTCATATTAGACGTTGACGAAAAGAAGATTTTAGAGAACATCGAAGACTGGCAGAAAACTTGGATAATTTTATCGCCGATAGGGCGGCAAGGCATCCTTTTAGGCAGAGGAAATCAGCAGATAAGCCCAGAAATCATAAAACGTGTTGGAAAAAGTAAGATAATTGTCGCGGCAACAAAAAGTAAGCTTCGCGATATAGATGGCGGAATTTTGAGGGTTGACACCGGAGACGCGGAAACAGACAACATGCTTAGAGGATACACCAAGGTAGTTACAGACTACCGAGAATGGCGCCTTATGCTAGTTCAATAACTAGGCACCGAACTTTTTAACCTTGCCAATGAGGTTAATCAGAATCGGCATTAAGTCTTTCCCTCTAATTCTTCCCAAACCGCCTTTCGCACATGCTCGCTCACTAAATTCTTCAACGTCGTCGCTGCGCACGTATGGACCCATTATGGCTACTGGGACTGGGTCGCCTTCATGATTCCTTGTTACGCATGATGTTGTGTGGTCAGCCGTCAAAGCCACATAAGTTTCGCCTAAATCAACCTTGTTAAGTATATAGGAAAGCATTCTGTCAATTTTTTCGATAACTTCAACCTTCTGTTTAACATTTCCATCATGGCTGGCTACATCCGGTGCTTTTACATGCAACAAAACCAAATCATTTTCTTTCAACGCTTGGACTGCAGCCTTCGCCTTAGCGATGTAGTCTGTCTGCGGTGTCCCAGTAGCACCTTTAACGGTTAATAGTTGCATGCCCGCACTCTTACACACGCCACGAATTAGCGAGGTTGCAGCCACACATATAGCCTTAACACCATAAATCTCACTGATAAGTCTAATTTTTGGCAGAGTGCCAGCCCCCCTAACCAGAATGGCGTTTGCTGGCGGCAGTCCACGTGCAACCCTTTCCTTGTTTACTGGGTGCTCTTTTAGGGTTTCGTGAAATTTCTGCGTAAGCTCATTAAGGATTTTGGCGGTATGCTTCGCCTCAGAACTACCGTCTAATGGTTTAATTTCCAAAACTTTTTCTCCAACAACTTCAGGGTCAGAATCGCTAACGGCTCGTGAGAGATTGGAACCGCGTAGGACAAGAACCGCGCGATGTTGAACTGTATTGGTGAACAGAAACTTAACGGAAGTATCTGAAAGCTTGACGCTCTTGAGGCTTTCTGCAAGTTTGGAAGCGTCAGAGTTAGCTATTCTGCCAGCCCTCCTATCTAAGACAACGAAGCCCTCATTCACAGTCGCAAAATTGCATCTGAAACATACATCCTTTTCCGTCACTCCTATTCCAGACCCCAATGCTTCGAAAGCACCTCGACCTGAATACACCTCGAAAGCATCATAACCCAATAGCGCAAGTGTGGCAGTGTCGCTTCCAGGCGGAACACCAGGCGATATTGGATCCATTATTCCACAAATTCCAACACTAGCCATATGGTTCATTGAGGGCTTTCTGGCAGCCTCCAGCGGAGTCCTCCAGCCCAACTCTTTTAATGGTCTGTCAGCCATTCCATCTCCGATTACAAAGAGAACTTTCAACTTAGCCAGCCTTCAATCACACTCTTGGTACTTAAGTTGCTGTCGCCGGTTAAAACACTTATCATCAGTTTCCGCTGATAGAAAGAAACTTTAAATATTTTGATTCCATTTTAGGATGCAAGTGGTTGAAAATGGGCGATTTAGTTCCACTTCGCTAAACTTCTCCAAAGAATGCCCAGCATAAAAACCAAACCCGCATTAAAATTATATTCAACAAACAACCAGAAGCAGAGGAGAATGAAATGTCAGATTTAGGAATAACAGTCAAAAAATCTGAAGATTTTTCCGAATGGTATACTCAAGTAGTGTTGAAATCAGGTCTCGCAGACTATGCGCCAATAAAAGGATGCATGATATTCAGAGAACTCTCATATGCCATATGGGAGAGAATCCAAGAAATTTTCAACGAGAAAATAAAGAGAACCGGACATAAAAACGTGTACTTTCCCCTCTTCATCCCCGAAAGCTTCCTAAAGAAGGAAGCAGAGCACTTCGCTGGTTTTGTGCCAGAGGTTGCATGGATTACCATAGGCGGCGACACACCGTTAGAAGAGAAACTCGCCATAAGACCTACATCAGAAACCATAATTTATGCAACATACGCCAAATGGATCAGAAGTTGGAGAGACCTGCCGATCAAGCTGAATCAATGGTGCAGTGTCGTAAGGTGGGAGACTAAAGCCACCAAGCTTTTCCTCAGAACAAGGGAATTCTTGTGGCAGGAGGGGCATACAGCCCACGCGACAAAGGAAGAGGCAGATAAAGAAGTTATGGAAATACTCAACGAATACAAAGACTTGATGGAAAATTAC
This sequence comes from Bathyarchaeia archaeon, assembly GCA_038869575.1. GTDB lineage: Archaea > Thermoproteota > Bathyarchaeia > Bathyarchaeales > Bathycorpusculaceae > JAGTQI01. The sequence continues at coordinate 3,580 of JAWCQV010000061.1, forward strand.
TTGGCTATTCCAGTACTGGTCGGTAAGAAGACTGAAAGCGAAAAGTTCGCCGGAGCCCTTTACACAACAACGCTGGAAGCCATAATGCCAGATGGTAAAGCACTGCAAATGGGTACATCCCACAATCTCGGACAAAACTTCTCGAAAGTTTTCGACATCAAATTCATAGGCGAAGACGAGAAGGAACATTATGTTTGGCAAACTTCATGGGGCATATCAACACGGATCATAGGTGCATTAGTCATGGTTCACGGCGACGACAAAGGACTTATCATACCGCCAAGAATAGCCCCAATACAAGCCGTGATAATTCCCATACCCTACAAAGAAGCTGACACAAGCGCGATACTCACAAAGGCAAGAGAAATCCATGAAAAACTACAGGAGGCAGGAATTTCTACGATCTTTGATGACAGGAAAGAGTATACTCCAGGATGGAAGTTTAACGACTGGGAGCTAAAAGGCGTGCCGCTGCGAATTGAAATAGGGCCAAGAGACGTGAAACAAAGACAGGTAACAATTGCGAGGAGGGACACATTTGAGAAGCAAGTCGTTAAAGAAGAGAAACTCGTTGAAACAGTGCAGCAACTTTTAGAGGTAATTCAGATCAACCTATTCAGCAAAGCCAAAAAGTTCTTGGAAGAAATGATAACTCCAGTAAAAGCTTACGACGAGTTCAAACAAGTTTTAAAGGAAAAAGGCGGATTCATAAAGGCTTCATGGTGCGGCAGCCAAGAATGTGAGGAAAAAATAAAGGAGGAGACAAGCGCAACCATCAGGCTTATCCCGTTTGAAAAGGAAGAACCATTCTCTAACTGCATCTACTGTGGCGAGAAAGCAAAAGAGGTAGTTTACTTCGCCAAATCATACTAGTGCGCACAACTAAAACTGCTTGCTAAATTTGCAGTTTTTCAGGTTCAACACGCCTTTCCTTTATGCTTAAGTCACTAACCTTAAACTTTCTATCACCGTAAAGAATGGCATAATCCTCGCCGTTGTAAAGAGCCGCGGCTATCCTGCCGATGGCATCCGCCTTCATAATGCCGCTCCCGCTGGCGCC
>JAWCQV010000062.1:0-4557 GCA_038869575.1 Bathyarchaeia archaeon
TCAAAGCGGATGTTAACGCCATAGCAACATATTGGCAAATCCTCACTTTCTTGTATCCAATTGAAAGAGTGGTTATAGCGTCGGCTTCGACTTTCATTGGCGCCGGACTGCACAAAGCCCTAAAAATAGGAAGCGCTGGGCAAGGCGCCTTCAACGTTTAAAATTCTTCTTTGGCTTAAGATTGCTCATGAAAATGCACTGTTCAGGAAGCAGAGACATATCCTTTGAACCATAAACTCTATCGTCAAAGTTGACGGGCGCTTCTTTAATCAAAACTGCCGGAATTTTTTCCGAGGTTTCTCCCATTAAAAAGTGGGCTGCCGACGCCAAGTTGTCTGCCACAGCGTGTAACGTGATAGCCAACTTTTTCCCATAAATGTCTTTTTCGCCTCTGCAATCTTTTATTGGCTTGAAACCAGCGGCGGCTAATGCCAAGCCTGTTGTGCCAAGCCTTAATGGTCTTAAGCCGCTGTCAACAATTAAAACTGCAATCTTCTTTCCAGTTTTGCGCATTACTTCTTCCCTGATATTTTTTGCCCATCTCTTCGGGTTTTTCGGCCATAGAACCACAGCGTCTTGTGGGGCATTCTTGTTGTCTATTCCGGCATTCGATGTTAAAACACCATCTTTCAACGTTAATACAGCCTTTTCCACTCCTCCATAGATTTCTTCCGCCTCTTGCATGATCAGCTCGGCTAGTTCCGGCGGTATGGCGAATTTGCTAGCAAGTTTTTTGGCCTCTTTAAAGGGTTTGATTCCCTTTAGTTGCACAATACGGTTTTCTGCATAGGCTATAATTTTTGATGCTAACGCCAAAATGTCGCCATCATCGAATGTCAGTCCCTGTTTTTCCATCGCTTTTATAATGGCGTCAACTACGTTGTCCCCTTGTTTTATAATATCCGTTTTAATTGGAAAAAGCCTCAAGAGCCTATCCTCCATGGGAAACTGGAATGAAAATCACTTCATCTCCGTCTTTAAGGACTATTTCCAAGCCTTTTAAAACGCTGATTTCGCGGCCATTAACGATTATTAGGGTGTTTGGTCTTGGATCGCCTAACTCTGGGTCGATTAGGGCTTTTTCAATTTTTGGGAATTCTTCAATGATTCGCTTTAAGGCTTCCTTAAGCTGTGCGCCTTCTTTTAATTCCATTATTACTTTGCTTTTGTTGATTATGCTGCGGAAACTGCCAACAAATCTAAAGTTTACTTTCATCTTTCACGTTCCTCCTCTAAAGCGTTTATAATACTATAATAACTGAGACGTCGTTAACGTTTGTACCCGTTGGGCCTGTAAATATTAGGTCGCCAAGTTGAGAAAAGAAGTTGTAAGAGTTGTTGTTTACCAAGAATTCCTCAGCCCCTAGATTAAGGACCTCTGCTCTAGCTATTGTTTTCCCGTCAGATATTGCTCCTGCAGCGTCTGTTGGTCCATCCACTCCATCGGTGCTTAATGAGGCTATAGCGACGCCTTCCAAGCCTCTAATTTTCAGTGAAGCTGCCAAGGCCATTTCTTGGTTCCTTCCACCCTTGCCTTTTCCAAGGACAGTAACTGTTGTTTCGCCACCGGCCACTATACCAGCAGGCTTTTTAATGGGGTTTCCGGAGGCTAAAATTTCTCGGGCTAATGAAGCTAGCACTGTTCCGATGTGCCTTGCTTCACCTTCAAGAAGCGATGTTAACAGAAGCGTGTTTAACCCTTCAGATTTAAGGGTTTCACACGCTGCCAAGCTTGCGGTTCTATTGTTTCCAATGATAACATTGAAAACTTTTTGGAAGGCTTCGTCGCCAGCCTTTGGCGTTTCTGGGATTAGACCCTTCTTCCCGTTCATCAGGACTTTCTTAATTGCTTTTGGAGCTTTATCCCATAAGCCATATTTCTTCAAGACTTTTATGGCGTCGCTGAAGGTCGTTGAGTCTGGAACGGTTGGTCCTGAGGCGATAAAATCCAGCGGATCGCCTAGAACATCTGATAGGATGAGGTTTAGGATTGTTGCTGGATAAGCCTTTTTTGCAAGCCACCCGCCTTTAAACTCTGAAATGTGTTTTCTAACGGTGTTTATTTCGTTTATTGTGGCGCCGCACTTTAGTAGCTCCTCTGTTATTTGCCTTTTGTCAGCTATTGTTATTTCGCTTTTGGGCATTGGCATTAGGCTGGAACCTCCGCCCGAAATTAAGCATATTATTAGGTCTTCTTCGATGGCTCTTTCGGCTATTTCGAGCATTTTCCTTGTTCCTTCAACTCCCGATTCGTCTGGGATTGGGTGGCTTGTCTTATGAAGCTTAATTATGCGTGTTTGATGCTTGGTCTCTTTTGGAACATTAACGAGTCCGCTTGTGATTTTATCACCTAAAACCTCCTCTAAGGCTTCTGCCATTGAACCGCTTGCTTTACCTCCGCCTATCACGTATATGTTCTTATACTTTCTAAGGTCAAAAGCGCATCCATTAACATGGAGAATTGAACCTTTAAGCTTCAACCTCGATCTAATTAGCGATTTAGGGTCTACAGCCTTTATGGCTGCCTCGAGGCTTTTTAAGGCTAGCTTCCTTGCTTTTTTATCAAGATTTGTTTCGCCGTTTTGAATTAATTGCTCCGAATTTTTTATAATTACCAATTTTGGGCACCATCGGACTTTAAAGTCATGAATCGTAAATGTAATAAGTTGAACATTAATAAAGTGTTTGACTGCATGGTGAAACATTATGGCGAAACCGAAGGTATACGTAACCCGCGAGCTTCCGGAAAGGGGCATGAAAACAATAAAGGAGCGTTTTGAAGCTGAAGTCTGGCCGGAATATGGTCCGCCGCCAAAGGCGGAAATAATAAAAAAGGCGAGAAATGTTGACGCCTTGGTCACACTTTTATCAGATAAGATTGATGCTGAGGTTTTTGATGCAGCGCCGAAACTGAAAATTGTCGCTCAGATGGCTGTTGGCTTTGACAACATAGATATTGCCGAAGCTACGAAAAGAGGAATCTACGTGACAAACACTCCCGGCGTTTTAACAGAAACCACGGCGGATTTTGCTTGGGCTTTGTTAATGGCGGCTGCGAGGCGTGTTGTTGAAGCAGATAAATATGTGCGCACTGGACAGTGGAAGGTCAGCTGGCACCCAAGCATGTTGCTGGGCAGAGACGTTTACGGCGCAACACTCGGCATTGTGGGAGCCGGCAGAATAGGAACGGCTGTTGCACGAAGAGCGAAGGGCTTCAACATGAAAATTCTCTATTACGATGTTGTGCCCATGCCGCCAGAAATAGAGAAGGAAATTGGAGCAAGACGTGTAGACTTAGACACGCTTCTAAGAGAATCAGATTTTGTCAGCATCCATGTGCCCCTAATAAAGGAAACATACCACCTAATCAACGAGGAGAAGCTTAGGCTAATGAAAAATACGGCTTACCTAATCAACAATTCCAGAGGACCTGTAGTGGATGAAAAGGCCCTTTACAAGGCTTTAAAGGAAGGATGGATCGCGGGCGCAGCCCTAGACGTTTTTGAGCAAGAACCTACACCGGTAGATAATCCCCTGCTTGAGCTTGACAATATTGTTGTGGCCCCACACATCTCAAGTGCAAGCTATGAAACCCGCTCGAGAATGGCAGAAATGGTGGCTGAAAATTTAGTTGCGTTCTTCAAGGGAGAAACTCCGCCTAACCTCGTTAACCCAGACGTTGTTAAGGTGCGCCCATTATCCAAGCTCTTTTAACATGCTTTTTTACCCGCTGAAACTATAATAGTTAAATACCATGTTCATGCACCTTTTATCTATACCTTCCTATGTTGGTGATTGCTAATGGTTTCCATAATTGCGGATAGGATGGCGGCTCTCGGAACTGAAACGGCTTTTGAAGTACTTGCTCGTGCGAAAGCCCTTGAAAGACAAGGTAAGGAAATAATCCATTTAGAAATAGGTGAGCCAGATTTTGACACGCCCCATAACATTAAGGAGGCTGCCGTAAAGGCTCTTTACGCTGGCTACACCCACTATGTACCAGCTGCTGGCATCCCCGAATTACGGGAAGCCATAGCAGAGTACATTTCGAAAACTAGGAATATTCCAGTCGACCCAGAAGAAGTTGTCGTTACACCAGGAGCAAAGCCAATAATGTTTTTTGCCATACTGGCATGTGTGAACCGCGGCGAGGAGGTCTTATATCCAAATCCAGGCTTTCCAATTTACGAGTCTGTGATAAACTTTGTTGGAGCTAAACCAGTGCCCATCCCCCTTAAAGAGGAGAACAATTTCAGGATGGACCACGAGTATGTTAAGGCTCAGATAACCAAAAAGACTAAAATGATTATTTTGAACTCGCCTGAAAACCCAACCGGCGGCGTTTTGACAAGGGAGGATTTGAAGGTTATAGCTGACTGCGTAGCCAACAGAGACGATGTTATGGTGCTTTCCGACGAGATTTACAGCAGAATAATTTACGAGGGGACCCATGAAAGTATTGCTTCACTTTCAGGGATGAAGGATAAAACCATAATACTGGATGGTTTTTCGAAAACCTATGCCATGACAGGCTGGAGACTCGGTTACGGGGTTATG
>JAWCQV010000063.1:0-4455 GCA_038869575.1 Bathyarchaeia archaeon
ATGTATCCTTTTATTGATGAGAATTTTGGTAAGTTATTGGTATGGGTTGGGCACAATCCGATGGTGTTTTCCAGATAGCTTAATGCCACCTTTTCATCTTCGCCTGAGAAAGTTACTTGAATCCAGTCTCGCGCTGAGGCTCCGACACTTTCTATTTTAATCTTCAAGCCTTTAAGAGAAGACTTTAAATGTTCTTCAACATCGTTCAGTTGGCTATTGTCGTAGATTTTTGAGGATAGCGTTACTGTGGGCATTTGCAGTCTCCAATGATCATTGACATTTCTTCATGCAGTCTTCTTATCCGTGCAATTGCTGACTGCGGCAATTCTCTGGAAAGTTTTTCTATTGTTTTTTCAATGGGAACTCTTTTCGAGCCTTCGATGAGTTTGTCTGCGTAGGCGACAATCTTTTCCTCAAGAGTTTGAGGGACATAAACGTCTTTAGGCCATCCAAGGTTTCTTGCCTCTCGTTGTGTTATGCCGCCGCCCACATGCCTCTTAATTATCGAGATTATGGGCTCTGGTAAGCCTAGACTTTTGGCCATCTGCATTCCCGCCACGGCGTGATGGACACTGTGGGTTTTTGAGCGTCCGATGTCGTGGAGAAGGGCGCCTATCTCCACAAGTTCGAGGTTAACATTTAATCCTTTTTCCTTACATGTTTTTGCAATTTCAACCGCGAGTTCCGTTACTGCCTCGCAGTGTCTTATCACGTTTTCCGAGCAGCCGCTTTCACGCAAAAATTGCAGGGCCTGTTCCCTTGTCGGGAGCTTTTCACTCACCCAGCTCCTTCCTCAACTGTTCAACTTTCTCGGTCAAAACTTTGACTATTTTCTCATTATTGTAATGCATGAGCGGCTTACCACAAGTCGGGCACTTAAAAACTAGCTCGATGGCTTCTTCGAAGGGTATCCGTTTGCATCCAGGCGTGTAACAGTAATAGAAGTCATGGTTCTTCTCGTATTCCAAGCGGATGTTCAGTTTCTCGAAGACTCTCCGTTTTTGGCTCAGTATGAAGCCTTCCAGCTGGTCCGGCTGGAGCTTCCAATGGAATATGAACCAGCCTGTTTTTGGATCCCTCGTCCGCCTTAAACTTACGAGTGAATGGTCATAAAGCTTATAGAGAATTTTGCGCACATTGTTAAGTCTTATACCAGTCTTGTTTGCTATTTCATCGTCTGTTATTTCATCCGAATTCTTCAACATTTCGATTAGCTTTACGGCTTCTTCTTCACCAAGCGCCTCAGCAACCTTCATCAAGGTGGTGTCATCAATCGTTGATAACATAGTGACCCTTTTCAGCATCTAAGTTTCAAGTTCCTTCTCTATTATACTATTGCAGGTTTTAATTTAAATCTCTTTTCTGGTTTCTGTTTCTAAACTAACCTTTCTGATCACTTTCTTGCCTCTTTTTTGGGGGATAATCATAAGTCTGGCATCCTTAAAATTCTTGGCGAGCTCTTTTCCCTCAAAAAATCGGTCTAGGAAAACTGCGAGGCTTGCGCATTCTGAGTGAGGCTGATTTCCGATTGCCACGTTGAAGTCTGAAACGTTTTCTGAGTAGAATTCTCCGGGAACCTTTTGGCTTCCAACAATGACCAAAATAGCTTTGTCTAACACTCTAATTCTTTGCAACACGTCGCTTGTCTCTATGTTTTCGCCATAAGCTGTTAAGTGAACAACAATTCCGCCATTCGCCTTCCATTCTTTAACCACCTTTTTCCATGGAGTTCCCATTTCAAAATAAAATGGCCCACCCCAGTTTTTCACAACCTTTTCCACGGTTGCCTTTACCTTCGCGTCTTCTATGTCGGAAAGTATAAATCCAGAGGCTCCAAGGGCTCTGGCGGTTAATGCCACATGGGTTGTCAGGCGCAAGTCTCTTTTTGGTCTATGTCCCCACCTTAAAACAAAAATTTTTGCATGCTTTTCAATATTTGAAGCTTTCAATTTTTCCACCAAGCTCTTCAACGCGGCTTTTCACCTTCTCAGCAAACCATGGCACAGCTTCAAACGTTACATAGGCAGTGTCACCCTCATATCTTACTTCTTGGACATCCGTTCGGCTGAAAAGCCACGAAAGGAAGGGCATTGCCTCATTTGAAAGCGGCAGAGCGAAGGATGCTTGAACAAAGTTCCGCAAAGTTTTGGCTATGATCTCCTTTAACTGGTTTAGGTTGAGCCCGTAAAGAGCTGATGTTAACACAGGCTTTGGCGCTTTATCCTTGAGCTTTTCAAATTTTTCTTGAATTTCAGTCTCTGATAGTAAGTCAATTTTGTTTAGGGCTGTTATTATTGGGATGCCAGAGGCTCCTATCCTTTCTATTGTTTCTAGGCATACGGAAAGCTTCTTTTCAACAGTGGCTAGTGGTTCACTGATATCCACAACGAGCAGTATCAAGTCTGAATAGATGGTTTCTTCCAATGTTGAGCGGAAAGCCTCTATTAGCGTGAGTGGTAGACGATCTATAAAACCGACAGTGTCCGTCAAAAGAAACTTTTTCCTTGAAAACTTTACAAGCCTCGTTGTCGTTGAGAGAGTGGTGAAAAGGGCGTCGTCAATTGGGACTTCTTCCTCTGTAAGCGCCGTGAACAATGAGCTTTTTCCAGCATTTGTGTATCCAGCCAAAGAAATTGAGGGGAAACCTAACTCAGCCCTCCTTTCACGATGTAGCACCCGTTTCCTTCGAATTTTTCTCAACTTTTCCATAATAGTTTGTACCTGCCTCTTGACAGTTTCATAGTATACGTCAACTTCATACGCTCCAAGTCCCATAAAACCTGGCTGTTCTCCAAGTTTTGCAAGTCTCACCTTTTCCTTCGCCCTTGCCAACTCATATTTAAGTTTGGCCAGCTGGATTTGCAGCTTCGCCTCTGTTGTCGTAGCCCTCCTCGCAAATATTTCAAGTATAAGCTGAAAACGGTCTATTGCTTCTACACCAGTCTCCTTAGCAATGTTGTATGCTTGGACCGGTCTTAATGGATTGTCAAAAATTATTTTCTGTGCGCCAGTCTCCTTTATAAGCTCGGCGAGTTCCTTAATTTTTCCATACCCTATTTGATAGCGGGGGTCTGGGGCTCTGATCTGTTCTATTTTGCCTACAACCGTATAGCCTGCCGACTCAGCTAGACTTTTAAGCTCGTCAATTGTCGATGACTCAAAGGATCTTCGGCGTTGTACAATTATAGCTTTCGTTAAGCCTTCTCCCCCGCTTCGCCCTTATCCCTGTCAAGTCGTACAAGGTCTCCCAAAGTTAGGCTGCGGCTTGGCTGTTTGGAAGTGACGGTAGCCGGAACCTTCTCTTGTGATGTTGGTATCCGAAGCTTAATCCTTAATGCGTGTTCTAATTTGGCTGCCAGCTTATCGTCTGGCTTAATTTTTCTCGTTTCGACTTTTTTGAGAACGGAAACTTTTTCATTTATTTTTTTACCCAATTCTTCGTGGGTTAATCCTAATTTTTCCCTTGCTTGCCTTACCCTAACATCATAGTCATCGACGAGTTCAAGGGCATCTTCAAAAACTGTCTGTGTTTTTCCAGCCACTTGCGTTTTTAATGTTTTGGTTGGCGTTGCCATTGGTTTAAGCTTAAGCATAGGCGTCTTCTTGGTCTCTTCTTCCCAAATTATCGTGCCATGCCTTGAGCACTCACTGCAAACTGTAAGTTTTGCCCCCTCAATAAGGGCTTTTATGGGTTTACCATGAATCTTCCGTCCGCAAACTTCGCAACGCAATCTTTGCGGCTCTCCCTTTTAACTCTTTAATAGTTGACACTTGGTTATGTTTATAGTTGTCGAATTTGCTAATTGGCAAGTCATAACGGTGGTTTGCTTGGAAGACGCACTTCGGCGGATTAGAAGTGTTGCAGACTACCAGTTCGGGAAGGGTGTTGGCGAAGCGCTGTTTCCGCAAAACGTTGAAATAGCCTACTCAAAGCGCACCGGCAGAATACGTTACGTCTTTCTAAATGGAAAGAGGCTTGCCACTATGCGCCCAATGGATGGACTTTTCTCCCTAAGCCTTGAAGGAGCGAGAAGGATTGTTGAAAGTGGTGCTCCGGCTAAATGCATAGTCACGGTTAAAAATGATGTTTCTAAATTTATTGCTGAAGGCGGCGACGTTTTCGCTACACACGTTTTAAAGGCGGACGATGAAATTCGCCCTAAGGACGAAGTAATTGTAATAGACGAGAAAGGCGAAGTTTTAGCTGTTGGCAAAGCCGTATTGTCTGGAGATGAGATGACCGCTTTCAAAGTTGGTGTAGCGGTTAAAGTAAGGCGTGGAAGTTTGGAGGAAGGTTAAGTATAAGAAGCCTAACTAGGTTAATGTTAATGGAGGCTAAAGACCGTTGATGCGAAGGCGAATAAGCCCCCGCGAAGCCAAACGCATGATGCAACGAATGGGCTTAAGTATGGACGCCATACCCGACGTTGAACAAGTCATCATAAAAACCAGCAG
>JAWCQV010000064.1:0-4441 GCA_038869575.1 Bathyarchaeia archaeon
CGACCAAAGGTAGGATCATTTTCCTTATTTTCTATGCTTACGCCAGGCTCAACATGGTCTGCTTCCCAGCCACAAGCCGGGTCGCCAACCCTCACATTGTAAGTTATGCCTCCAACGCCTGGCAAAACCATAGGCACCCCTTCAGCTGAAATGTTATATACGCCTCTTCCATAAATTGGGCTTGCAACTTCGCCCACGACAGAAATCTTAACGAGCTTGTCAACATTCGTCCTTAACATGGCTTTCCCATCTATGTAAAGTCAACATCGGGTCTTGGATAATAATCTTCCCTCTGAAAAATGATGCAACCCCTTGGAACATAACAAGTTTTAAATGTAGCTTTCTATTTTGATTGAGTGAACGATAAAACGTATAAAACTGGTAGGCGCGAAAATCGATGGCTGAAATTGGTTTAAGGTCAAGAATGCTAGTCAGAGATGTCATGAGCAGCCCAGTTATAACTGTAGAGGAAGAAGCTACAGCAAATCACGTCGCAGAGCTCATGGACAAGCACGGATTAGGATGCATAATAGTAACTAGCAAACAAGGAAAACCCATAGGAATCATAACTGAAAGAGACCTGGTGACAAGAGTTCTTGCAAAAAACGTTAAACCTGACACTCTAAAGGCAAAAGACGTCATGACCACGCCGCTCATAACAATAGAGCCGGACGAAACAATAAGTGAAGCAGCCCGAAAAATGAGCAGACTAAACATTAGAAGGCTGGGCGTAGTCTACAAGGGACAGCTCATCGGGATACTTTCCAGCAAGGATATACTAGCCGTCATGCCAGAACTTATTGAAACAATACAAGAGAGAGCACTTATTGAAGGAGAAAATATAACCCAAATAACGACGACCGAAATGGAAGAAGAGTCCTCTCTGGCTGGCTATTGCGATCGATGTAACGCATGGTCTGACAACCTTAAAGAGGTAGACGGAGAATTCCTCTGCGAAGACTGCAGAGCCGAATTAGAAAAAGAATGAAACGCTTAAAGGGGAGATTTTTTGCGTGTCAAAGAGATATTAAACGAAAAGCATCCTTTCATTTATGATGATGAGCCTGCAACAAAAGCCCGCGCTCTCATCCGCGACTTCTCTCTAAGAATATTGCCAGTTACAACTAGAGAAAGAAAACTTTTAGGGATAGTCTCCCGCGGCGCAGTTATGCACATTTCCTCATCCGTTTCGCCAATAAAAGTGAAAGGCGTAATGACAACTCCCAGGCATGTTGCCACAATGGAAGATGACGCTTTCCAAACAGTTAGGGCGATGTTGCGCGTGGATGAATGGTGCGCTCCAGTTGTAAACAACCGAACGGAAAACTTGCTAAAAGGAGTTTTAGGATTGGAAAACTTTATAGAAAATATAATTAAAACAAGCCCTGAAAAACTTGCCAAGCCGGTTTTAGAAATAATGTCAACAAACCTTTTAACATGCTCTCCAGACGCTGAGGTTGACGATGTTTGGCGCTTAATGCAAGACAAATCTATAGCTGGGCTTCCAGTTGTCGCCAAAAACAAGCTTGTTGGCATTGTAACGCAAAAAGACCTTTTGGAAAGTGGAACGCTCATGCCAACATTCGAGTCGCACAAGGGAAGGTTTAAAGCTTCGACGAAAATTTCAGTCGTTATGAAGACAAACATAATAGCTGTTCAGCCATCGGTAAAGGCTATAAGAGTTGCAAAAGTGATGGTTTCAAAAGATATCGGGCGAGTCCCAGTAGTTGACGAAGAAGGAAGATTAATAGGCATAGTGGACCGAGAAGACATAGCAAGACTTATAATTAAATGAGAAGGCAGGAAAATGAGTAGAGAAACTTTTAGAAGAACTTTAAGAGGTAAGGGGCCAGTTTCGTTGAGGGGTTCAGCAGCCAGAAAACGTGAAGGCGATGTCATGCACATAGCAAAAAGTCCAGTCGTAGTAATGGCTCCAACAACACCCATATACGACGCCGTTAAAATAATGGCTAAGGAGGGGTTTCGTAGAATCCCAATAGCCGACCCGGGCACAAAAACCTTGGTTGGTATAGTAACAGCTACTGATTTGGTTGATTATTTAGGCGGAGGTAAAAAGTTCGAAATAGTTCAACAGAAGTTTTCCGGGAACATATTTAAAGCTATAAACGAGCCTATAAAACTCATAATGAACCAGAAAGTTTTCACAGTTAAGATCACAGCTGGATTAAGCGAAGTAATTCGGCTTATGAAGGAGAAGAATGTTGGCGGCTTGCCAGTTGTGGACGAAGAAAATCATGTCAGAGCAATAGTTACAGAAAGGGATATAGTCCGCATGTTCGCAGATAGAATAAGTGGAATAAAAGTTTCACATCTTATGACCGAAAAAGTGGTAATCGCGCTGCCAAAAACAACAATCTTTGAAGCGGAGAAAACCATGATTGGGGAAGGCTTTAGAAGGCTCCCTATAGTTTCAGACGGCAAAATTGTAGGCATAATAACATCCATGGACATAATACGCTTCTTCGGCTCAGGAGAAGTCTTTAAACACCTTAAATCGGGAACGATGACTCAAGTTCTGAACACACCAGCCCTTGAAATAGCAACAAAGGAAGTTGCGACAATCACGCCAGAGGCAGATGTTGGACAAGCAGCAAAAATCATGCAAGATAGAAACTTTGGAGCTTTACCCGTCGTTCAACATGAAAAACTTGTTGGAATAATAACCGAAAGGGACTTCTTCAAAATAATCGAATAAAATAATTAGGCAATTTTATGCCAAAGGAAGCACCTTGTATTAAAGTGCCAAAAATTAATGGTGAGAAAGCCATAACAATAGCCCACAAACTTGGACTTGTTAACAAAGAATTAGAAGTTCAGAGAAATAATAATTACGTTTACATTCCGCTCGCAAAAAGCCCTTTACAAGAAGAAGTTCAAGTCCTCCAAAAACAAGCCATAAACCTCGAAATCACAACCTATACTTTTCCAGAAAGAAAAAAGCGTCCAAAAACGCTTATTGAATTGCTAGAAGACAAATTGCCACCACGCTTATTAGCTTGTGTTCCCCGAGCCATGGATATTGTTGGCGACGTAGCAATAATTGAAATTCCACCAGAACTTGAAGCACACAAAACTGAAATAGGAAATGCAATTTTACAAGTCCACAAAAACTTACGAACGGTTCTCGCCAAGGTTGGAGCAATAAAAGGCGAATATCGAACAAGACAATATACAATTATAGCCGGAGTACCAAAAACAGAAACTATACATAAAGAACATGGATGCCAGTATTACATAGACCTAGCTAAAGCCTATTTCTCGCCACGTCTATCTCACGAGCACAAGCGCGTAGCATCAATGATTAAAGAGGGCGAAACAGTAATAGACATGTTCGCAGGAGTCGGCCCCTTCTCAATTCTTATAGCAAAAACCCACGAACGGGTTAAAGTTTACGCTGTGGACATAAACTCGGAAGCCATAGCTCTGCTCCAAAAGAATATCAGGTTGAATAGGGTTGAGGGAAAAGTCTACCCAATTCATGGCGATGCAAAACAAATTATTAAACAAAGACTTCGTGGGGTAGCAGACCGTGTTATTATGAACTTGCCAGAAAAAGCCATAGAATTCGTCGGAGCCGCTTGTGAAGCGTTAAAACCCCAAGGAGGTGTTATACATTTCTACGGTTTCATTACGGTAGAGGAACCCTTAGAAAAACTGGAACGACTGTTTAAGGGAGAGGTTGAAAAGTTCGATAGAAGTGTGACAAAAATCCTTTTTTCTAAAACTGTTCGCGAAACAGCCCCGTATGAGTGGCAAGCTGTATTGGACGCTGAAATCCGCTAAACCTCAACAGATAAGGTTATCTTAACACTCTGTTCTGGATTTTGAAGTTTCTTCACGAGGGCTCTTGACAAATCGCATGCTGCCTTATTGGCGTGAATTGCTAGAGTTCTACCACAAACGTATCCGCTCTTCCTCACGACCATGTCTGCTGGATGCGAAAATATTAGCTTAGGGCTTCCAAAAGCCTCCACGACATCAGTTAAGCCACTAGCATCTATAAAAATCGTAAGCCTTGCATTTTCCTTGCGGATAAAATTTCGAAACTCTGGTTTTAAGTCCAATAGGCCTTTATCAGCTGAAACCGCAATGATGCAGTCGCCTCTGACGGTTAGCTCTTTCTCTTTCGTTATCTCAAGCGTGGTGGTGTGGGACGCCCTTATATTTTCATGCCCAAAGGCGGTTATAACTTCGACTACTCTCATAAAGGCCCTTTTTACAGTTCCTTCGCAAGATACAGCGCTGTTTTGGCATTATCATAAAGCTTATCATTGTATCCACAGATTCTAAAGCCATTTTTAAAATAGAGTTTTATGGCTGGAATATTATCTATTGCGGTGTCAAACATGAGAACTCTTGCGCCGTTCTTTCTCACAAATTCCTCGGCGGTCTTCAGAAGAAGGGAACCTATTCCTTTACG
>JAWCQV010000065.1:0-4417 GCA_038869575.1 Bathyarchaeia archaeon
TACTTGGGGAGACAAAGTTGCCTTCATCTTCTGTTCGGGATGGGAACTTTCAACGCCTTTAGGCTTTTTTGCAATCTCTTCTAAAAGGCTTCTTTCGATGAAAAGTGGCTTTTCCTTCAGGGATTCTATCTTGGCTAAAGCTTTTCTTACAATTTCTACAGGGTCTATGGTTACGGATGCTTCGTTTAAAAAATCGAAGGCTTCTTTGTCAAGGTGGTATCCCGCCGTGACAGTGAGCTCTACAGCCCTTTGCAGCCTCTCACAAAAATTCATAGCCTTATTTCTCTCCAGTTCAGTTTTACTGGAACTACAATAAAGCCTTCTTGATGATTTCCTACACTTTCTGTTAAACCTTCCATATAGAGGTAACCGGTCAAGGCTGCTGTAACTGCATCGACTTCGTGCGGCGTTAATGTGCGTTGTTTCAGAGATCCTGCTAAGCCGATATGTTTTAGTATGTTTTGGATTGTTTTCCAGTCTTTTGTTGGCATACCTAAAGCCTTTCTCGTTGAGGTTGGGTGTACTTCTATTGTTTGTATGCCCCCCTCCATTATTAACCTATTTAACCTAATTGCCCGAAGGGTTAACGTTTTCATGGCTGGCAAGCCCGGTGGAAAAACGCGGTAGCCTTTTTTGATTAGATCCCTGTCTGCTTTCCTAAAAATTCCACTTTTTGGAAGTTTCAGCGGGGCGTCTATTGCCACAATTTTAGGATTTGCGTGAGTAGCTTTTTTTAAAATTTCCTTGTCTGTGTAAATTAGGCAGGTTTCTACGCTTTTGTTCCTCCACACTGCCAATCCGGTAGGGTTTCCCTCTTTTCCAGCTAAGTCTATACCAATTATAACTTCGCTTTCCAATTTCAACACTTATGCTTAAGTTTATATATTGAGGTTTTGTTTAAATCTGTTAATACTCGCCGTTGTATGAGTACATTATTGCGGTGTGATGTGATTTGGGAACTGTCCGCAGGATTCAGCGAACACCAAGTGGCACTTTCTTTGTCTGTATACCAAAAGATTGGGCTGAACGTTATGGTTTGAAACGTGGATCTGTTGTGGCGGTGAACGAAACCAGCGATGGCAAACTGCTCATAGACCCGGAGTATGGGGCAGCGCCTTCTCTGCGTACTATTGTTTTAAAGCCTGGGCCATATTTGGGCCGTGAAATCGTTGGGAAATACCTGCTTGGATATGATATTATCCGTGTTGAGGGGAAGGAGCCCATAAGTTTTGAGGTTCGGGAAAGCGTTAAAAATGCCACCAGCCGCTTGGTGGGTCTCGAGATAATTGAAGAGGATTACTCAAAAATTGTTCTACAGTGCTTGCTTGAACCTTCCAGTTTTCCACCGGAGAAGATTCTGCGGAGGGGCTACTCGATAGTTGCGGGGATGCACCGGGATGTTGTAAACGCCCTTGTTGATAGTGATGTTCACATGGCGAAAAGTGTGATCGCCCGTGACGAAGAGGTTAATAGGCTTTATTTTCTTCTGGTGAGGATCCTTCGAACCATTATCCAAAATCCAAGTCTAAGCGAAAAACTTGGGGTTCAGCCAATAGAATGCCTTGACTATCGCTTAGCCGCAAGCCTCGTAGAAACTATTGGAGATGAATGCGTCCGAACGGCCTTTAAGGTGTCAGAATTAAAAGGTACGAAGCTGAATGAGGATTTGAAGAGATTAATTGTTGAATTCCATGCCATGTGCTTTGAAGCTCATGAAAACGCCCTAAAGGCCTTCTTTGCTGGTGACACTGACTTGGCGGAAAATGTGCGAACCGCAAGGGAGAAGGTGGAAAAGGCTTTAGCAGCCATCGAGAAAAGCGCCAAGAGCCAAAGTCTCGAGGTGATGCCCTACCTTTTAGCCGCTGTTTCAAACTTGCACCAAATATATGAGCACAGCGTCGATATTGCGGACTTAGCAATGCCAAAGAAGTTACAGATTGAGAGGTGACCGTATGCATCAAACATGGGGAAGTGGTAAACAATACCATATAGCATGTGGAAAGGGAGACTTGGCAGAGTATCTACTTGTTCCAGGCGACCCGGATCGTGTTCCCAAAATAGTGAAATTTTGGGACTCAGCTAGAGAAATTTCATGCCACAGAGAGTTTCGAAGCTTCACAGGCGTCTACAAAGGGGTTCCAATATCTGCCATGTCGAGTGGTATTGGACCGGCGTGTATGGCGATAGTGGTTAATGAGGCTTCAGCCATAGGTGTCCACACTTTCATACGTGTTGGAAGCTGCGGCGCCATTCAAAGGGACATAAATTGTGGAGATCTTATTATTTCGTCAGCAGCTGTTCGCCTTGATGGAACAAGCAACTGCTATATTATGCCGGAATACCCTGCAACAGCCAATTATGAGGTTTTGTTGGCTTTGATTGAGGCAGCTGATAGCCTAGGCTTAAACAATTATCATATAGGTGTCACAGCCACTACATCAGACTTTTATGCTGGTCAGAACCGTCCCGCCAAAACTAAAACGGACAATATGCTTCGAGTTTTGCAAGAAGCTGGTGTGCTCAATTTCGAAATGGAGACCGCTACGCTTTATACACTTGCAAACCTTTACGGATTGCGAGCCGGTTCGGTATGCGCAGTTTACGCCAATAGATGCACTGGAGAATTTAGATCTGGCGAAGGAGAAGAAAACGCCATAAAAGTGGCAAACGAAGCGGTAAAAATCCTATACGAATGGGATGAAAAGAAGAAAGCGAAGGGTAAGAAGTGGCTTTCACCGTCGACCATAACTGCGTAACCCTTTTAGAATATAACGCCTTAAACTTGGGAAGGGCCGGGGTGGCGGAGTGGTTAACGCGCTGGCCTCGAGATCATCTGGCCTGTTCAAAGTGGGGCTTTGACAAGGAAGCCAGTGGGCCTTCGGGCTCGCAGGGGTTCGAATCCCCTCCCCGGCGTCGTTCTAACTGTTAGTGCTCATTTTAAGGTTATTTTTGATAAAGAACCTTGATTTACGCATATTCGATTATTCGAAAGACGCTGGTTGTTGGTGGCCTCTTTCATTGGATAGCTGCTTGTGTGGCAGATGATTTATATAATACGATTGATATATATTGTATCACGGTGGTTTCATTGTCTGAAACAATCAGCCTAAGATTGCCCCGTGAAACCATAAAGAAACTACGCGAATTAGCAGATAAAGAAGGAAAAGACAGATCAGCTTTGATACGCGAGATTCTGGAACATGGCATTAAAGAAAAGAGTCTAGATCGCGCTGTTGAACTTTATCGGAGGGGACAAATTACTGGCTGGAAAGCGGCTTATCTTGCAGGAGTATCACTGTGGAACTTCTACAAGATTCTGGCCGAGAAAGGGATACTAATTCAATACTCAGAGCATGATTTAGAAGAGGACCTGAAAGCTTAAGCGAGGAACACTTCATTGCCCATAGTCTCCAACACAAGCCCTCTAATATGGCTTTCAAAAGTGGGCAGAATCTCATTGCTCCAAAAACTTTTCGGCGAAGTAATTATCCCAGATGAAGTTTACAAAGAAGCCGTTGAAAGGAGCTTACAAGAAGGATTCAGTGATGCTCTCGCCATAAAAGAATGCATCGACCAAGGCTGGATAAAAATCTCAAGACTAGATGAAAGGGGGACTAAGCTCTGCGAAAAGATTATGAAACATGCCTTCGAAATCCATTTAGGAGAGGCTCAAGCGATACTGTTGGCACGTAACGCAAGAGTATTGCTGTTGATGGATGAATCTAGTGGAAGGGCATTCGCTGAAACATTGGGCCTAAAAGTCAAGGGAACGCTTTATGTAATTATGAAAGCCTTGAGGGAAGAATTACTGGATAAGGCTGAAGCAAAGGAAATAGTGCTGGAACTTGTAAGCAAAGGTTTCAGAATAGAACCAAAATTGCTGGCAAGAATACTGCGAGAAATAGATATGCACGTGCCCGAACATAAACGATAAATACTCTTTGAACGCGAAGTGCAGATTTTGGATAAACTACTACGTGTTTTTGTTGGGCGTACAATGCTTCGAAGTCTTCGCCTACATAAATGCTTTTTGCGGCCCACTTCCTGACATGTTTAACATATGATAACCCAGACGTTAATAAAAACAGCTTTCCAAGCTCAACGGTTACTTTCAGTGGTTTTCCAACGACTTCTTCGCCTATCCTCCTAGCAGTGTTCACGATTGCTGCGTCATTACCCACTGCAAGTGAATTTGCTGAGATCGCCCATAAAAACAAGCTGATTAACGAGGTGCAAAGAGATATTATCATTCAACATATCCAACAAAGGCGGCGGAAAAAGGTCTTAGCGTTTAAAAAACGATACGAAGGAGGAAGTAATTTTAAACTTATTTACGGTAAATTGGTGTTGGAATCCCCTCCCCGGCGCCTATGCCGAACCATTAATGTAATTTGATACGAGTAGGAAAAAGCAGACT
>JAWCQV010000066.1:0-4263 GCA_038869575.1 Bathyarchaeia archaeon
GAGCAAAAACTCCTTCGACTTCCACGCCGTACCTTTCGCGGAGCAGAGCAGCTAGTTTTGAAATGTACTCATCACCATCCTTTCTGTCAGGGTTTGGACTGACAATCTTGACAGAGCATCCAAGTTTAGCCAACAAAATAGCTGCAACCCTTCCAACGGCTCCCGTGCCAAAAACTGCTACTTTTTTATCCTTCAAGTTTCCAAGCTTGGCTTTTGCTATGGCGTCTTCAACTTTTGCTACCATGGCTGCAGCCGTTGTGTAGGCGCCGGCCGGGTCGATTATGGTGTTGGCTTGGAATGGCGGGAACATGGTTTCACGCACAACTTTTAAGACTTCTTCAGCTTTTTCCATGTCTTTTCCGCCTATGAAGAAGCATGTGCGCTTAATTCCCTTTGGGTCTCTAGAGAAGATGGCGTCTTGCACTATTTTCTTGGCTTCCTCGGTGGTTACGTTTTCGTATGGAACTACCACGCTGAATCCGGCGTCATAAGCCATACAAATGTCGAATGGGCTTGCTCTCTTGTCTGTGTCTAGGAAGAAAAGGATGTATGGGGCCTCTTCAGATGACGTCCTAATAACTGGTTTGACTTGTATCTGCACCGATTTAAGTAAATCCTCAATTTCAGCCATTGGAGCCTTCTCCTTTGTGAAGATCAACTTTTTTGTCGGCTGAATTGTTTCTACATCGACATCAACGGACTCTAAAAGCTTTTTGATGCCGCTTACGTGTTCTGGGCTTGATATATGCAGGCATGTTATATCTGTTTTTTCCATGCTTCTGGCTTTTTCAAGAATGCCCATGGCTATCCAGCTTTCCCTAACTGAAAACTTCGCTTCGCGCTCTAAATCTTCAATTTCCTGTTGTAAGCATTGCCCATAAGCTATCAAGTACTCTTTTTCAACGCTGTTTTCGGGCAGTTCTTCCAAAGCTTTCAATATTTTATCTCTTAGCTGTCTTTTTTCTTCAATGAGGGTGGCGATATAGCCCCTCGCGTTTTCGTTGACATCAACTGCGAAGAATGGAATTTTCGCTTTTTCACTTATTTGGGCGAGAATATTGGCTTCGTTGAACTCTTTGGGTGAACGGTTTCCCAGTTCTTCTGTTATGAAGTCTGGTCTAACCTCATCGATTAGTTTTTCGAAGAAGTTGCAGAAGGCAACGGATGGCTTAAATCTGGATGAAAGGATGTTTTTGGGCGTATGATTGTTTGTGGGTTCCGCAATCCAGAATGGTTCGCTGTATTCTTTCTCAACTATTATGACCCTTAATGTTTTTCCTTCTAAAGGCTTTATTTCAAGAGCTTCCATTTTATTTCACCTAATACTTAAATTAAAGGGCGAAAATATATACTTATTCGAAATATCATATATATGTATTAATAACGTATATACAAAAGCTAAGACGGTCGCTTCAATGTCTTAAGCCATTTCTGATAAATCTCTTCATCAAAGGCGGGAGGCAACATCAACTTATCTTTAAACTTTAATTTGCCCTCTTTAGAGTGGGGTCTCCTAACAAGCGAATCAGAATATTTCTCAATTTCCCTAGCCTCTTCAGCGAGACCCGCTGCAACTTGAGCAATTTCATGGGCACATGCAACTAATGGAATATACTTATCCTTCTCTTTCTCCATAAAGCATGCCCTCGTGTTTATCTCAGCAATTTTCTTCGTTAGCTCGTAAGCTGCCAATGCCTTCGCAAGGGCATATGGATTCCTAAAGTCGGAGTTATCTCTGATATTGTCCGTGTCTATAATCAAACGTGGCAGCTCAAATGCTATATCTTCCTTGCAGCAATGGATAATTCGGTCAATTTCTTGATAAACCATTTTGTAAACGCCTGTGATCGCCAACACTTTTATCACGTTCGAGTTGAAAATTGCCATTTCGCTGGGATCTAGAAACTCTTTTCTTGCGCCTATTAGCGGGTCTCCCATAACTATGATGTAGCCAAAGCCCTGTTTTTCAAATTCCTCTTTTAAGCGTTTACCCGGAGCGTCGGAAATGAATATGCTTGGAATCTTCTTTTCTGATATGATTTCCATAGCTTTTCTGGGTCCTTGAACCGCTGGATTAGGCGAAATGAAAATTATAAAGTCCGGGTTGAAGTCAAATATCTTTGGTAAGGCTTCTGCAACTTCATCTGCCAGCATCTTCGCCCCTGTCGTTACTGTTCGAACGCTTATGTCCTCTCTGTCGGCCAACTCATCGAAAAGCAACTCAAGCAAAGGAGCGGTTCCAATGTTACCACATTTGAAGACGCCGATTCTGACCTTTTTCAAGAGGGGCACCTTGAGCATCAAGCTAGAAGCCATATTTTAGAAAACAATGTTTATAAGTATTTCAGACGCGTGATAATGCTCCCAAACTTATTTGGCAAGCTCTTTGGCCGCGGTTCTCTTCTTTTCGGAAAGCTTGATCAGCAAGTTTAGAGCATTGGTCTCCGTGAACGCTTCTCTGGTTGTGATCGCACTTGCTACTTCCGCGCTGGAAAACAGCTCTTCGCCCTGCTGTGTGCGTATAATCACAAAGGTCCAGCCTTCAAGTCCAAGTCCACCCACTGAAATGTCCGCTAACTCTGAGCTGAAGTCCTCACAAAAGTGGCAGCTTTTTCTAGCATATTTTTTTGCCTCTGCAAGTGGTATTGCAACAGTCTCAGAATCCATCGTCAGCAGCATTTTGCCTTTAATATTAACTTTTCTGACGCGGTTTGGGTTCACCCCTAATTTTCCAGCTATATGCTCTTTCATAAGCTTTTCATAAATAAAACACTCGGAACATGCTAATCCAATCAGAAGCTTTATTGGAGCTGTATATTTCTTAAGTCCAGTAAACTGCATTTTTCGAATTGCGCGAATTTGGCAAGGTGTACCGACGAATGCCACCTTAACTAGTTTTTGTTCCAAGACCTTTGTTATGGCAAGGATGTTAGGGGAATAGAAATACTTTGTTCCAGCCGACATCAAGATGTCATTTGTTGTTGTAGCAATGGTTGGGTGTGGATAAAATGGCTTTTCGAGTTCACTTTTTGCAACTACTGCGCCATCAATAATGCCATTTTCGAATGCAAACAAAAGTAAGGCCGTTACAGCCCCACCATCTTGACATTTTTCTAGAATTTGCTTATCCTTAGCCCTAGCCAAGGCAAGTCTTCTGTAAACCCCAAAAGCCTCATCGGATTTCCGTTCTCTTCCGAACACAAAACTTTCAATTCTGGACAATGGGAAATTGTATTGGGGGCATACCTGCGCACATATACCGCAAACTTTGCACTCCTTCACTAGATTGGGTTTTTCTTCGATATATTCGAGGCAGCTGAAGGGGCAGACGAGCACGCATGTGCCACAGCCGACGCATTTTCCAGTTTTAACAACAGCCTCTGCTATGGACTCTTCGAAGCTTACCTTAGCGGTTTTCATAGTAAGCACTTAATGGAGATTAAGGAATAAATAGTTTAGGTTAAGCCATAGTTTGATTATAGATTGATAATGTTGCATTTTGCCACATGTAGCAAAAAGTCTTAAATGAGATTATGCTTATCCTCAAAGCTAGGTTTAGATATGGTACAAAGTGAAGCCAAACTTGAAATAGCCAACTATGATGAAAAGGACAAGTTTGGACCATGCTTCATAGTGAGGTCCCACCGAGGGCACACCATAAAAGTCTCAGACACTTTTGCCGAAATGTTCCCGATGTGGGCTGGTAGAGTGCTCATTACAGCAGAAAGCGAAAAATGGGCTTTAACCGCAGCTGAGGTGGCAACAGGCTTTGCAACAAGCGTCATCATGGCCCCAGCAGAAGCTGGGATTGAGGGACTCGTTCCGAAAGAAAAAACTCCTGATGGAAGAGTTGGCGCATTAATTCAAATTTACAATAGGAACCGTTTCGACTTAAAAAACCAGATGATTCTTCGAATCGGACAGTGCATAATGACATGCCCCACAACAGCAGCTTTTGACGCCCTTCCTGAAGCGAAAAGAAGAATGAAGGTTGGGCGTAGCCTCCGCTATTTTGGCGATGGCTTCCAAAAGAAAGGCATTATTGGCAGCAGAAAAGTTTGGAGAATCCCGGTCATGGAAGGCGAATTTATTGTTGAGGACTCATTTGGCGCTGTGGAAGCTGTGGCAGGGGGAAACTTTCTCATTCTGGCAAAGGATAAAAGCTCAGGGCT
Source organism: Bathyarchaeia archaeon (assembly GCA_038869575.1). Lineage (GTDB taxonomy): Archaea > Thermoproteota > Bathyarchaeia > Bathyarchaeales > Bathycorpusculaceae > JAGTQI01. The sequence continues at coordinate 4,173 of JAWCQV010000066.1, forward strand.
GCAAGCAGCCGAGGAAGCAATAAAAGCAATAAAGAACGGCGCAAGCGGGGTTATAATGCCTTTTCCAGGCGGGGTTTGCCGGTCTGGCTCT
>JAWCQV010000067.1:0-4256 GCA_038869575.1 Bathyarchaeia archaeon
ATGGACTGGTATCTGAAAAATCGCGTTCCGCTGGTTCTCGGACACGAGCCTTCAGGCGTTATTGTTGAGAAGGGGAAAAACGTTAAAAATTTTGATGTTGGCGACAGAGTTTTTGTTCACCATCATGTTGCATGTTTGAAATGCCACTACTGCCTAAGCGGAGATTACACCTTATGTGATCAGTTTCACAAAACAAACATTGTTCCGGGGGGTTTCGCCGAGTACTTCAAGGTTCCAGCTCCAAACCTCCAACTGGACACGCTTAAAATTCCAGATAACCTGTCCTTTGAGGAAGCTACCTTGATCGAGCCTGTTGGCTGCTGCATAAGAGCCATTAAAAAATGTGGCATTCAGAAGGGCGACACTATCGCTGTGATAGGCGCTGGAGCAACAGGCATAATTCACACAGTTTTAGCCAAGATTTTTGGTGCCAGAAAGGTTATTGTGAGCGACTTGATTGACTTCCGCTTAAGAGTTGCCGAAAAATTCGAAGCCGACGTCCCCGTAAATCCATTAAACCAAGATTTAGCCACAATCGTCCAGAGAGAAACTGGCGGTAGGGGCGTTGACCTAGCAATTATCACAGCTCCAAGCCTAGAAGCCTACAAGACTGGGCTGGGCATATGCAGAAAAGGCGGGAAACTCTGCGTTTTCGCCCCAACAGACCCTGGAAAAATTTTGGAAATAAGCCCAAAACAACTTTTCTTTAACGAGCTGCAGATAATTCCCTCCTATTCAACTTCTCATATAGAGACTAGGGAAGCCCTAGAGCTGATAAAATCTGGAAAAATACGCGTGAAAGATTTGATAACCCACCGCTTTCCGCTTGAAGAAACCGCCAAAGCCTTTAAAACCGCTTTGGAAGATAAAGAGAGCCTAAAGGTCATTGTGTTAGGCAAGTGAAAATTATGAAGGCAGCCATGCTCTATGGGATTAAAGACTTACGAGTTGAGGATGTGGAAATTCCAAAAGTTAGAGCTGGCGAAGTTCTTGTGCGGGTTAAGGCCGCCACAACATGCGGCACAGACCTTAAAATTTTCCAGCGGGGCTACGTTGAAAAGGTGATAAAACTTCCAACAGTTTTTGGACATGAATGGGCTGGCGATGTAGTCGAAGTTAGCGAAGGCTTAGAATGGCCCAAAAAAGGCATGAGGGTTCGCGCTGGCAACAGTGCTCCGTGCTTGCAGTGTTTCATGTGTAGCAAAGGCAAATACAATCTTTGTGAGAATATGATTTGGCTTTGGGGAGCCTACGCTGAATATATTAAAGTCCCAGCTCACATGGTCCGCGTCAATATGCAAGAAATCCCATCGCGTATATCTTATGAGGAAGCTGCCATAACAGAGCCGCTGGCATGCGTACTTCACGGAGTTGAAGAAGCCAGGGTTAAGCTCGGCGACTCTGTGGCAATCATTGGTGCTGGACCAATTGGACTTTTGCACTTTTTAGCAGTTAAGAAAATTGGGGCTGAAAAGGTCATGATGATAGACCTTGTTGATGAAAGGCTAGAATTCGCTAAAAAACTTGGAGCAGACGAAGCCATAAATGCCGAAAAGGAAAATGTTGAGGAAGCTGTTCGTAAGGCTACAGGCGGCTATGGAGCAGACGTTGTTATCGAGGCTATTGGGCTGCCAGCCACATGGGAGCAAGCCCTAAGGCTCGTCAGGAAAGGCGGAACGGTTCTGGAATTTGGCGGATGCCCCCCAAGAACAGAAGTACGGTTTGACGCTGAACAACTCCATTATGGAGAAATCACGGTGCTGGGCACTTTTCATGCAACGCCTATCCACTTTAGAAGAGCCCTGAACCTAATAGCCTCAAAAACCATCAATGTGGCACCCCTCATAACGCGAAGAATGCCCCTAGAAAAGATAAGGGAAGCCTTTGAAATACTTGCCACCTCAAAGAATGAAATAAAAATATCCATACAGCCATAAACAACGCGAAAAGTGACCGGACATGGTTGAAGCTGATGGCTACATTTTAAGGATAGCCCGAAAGGAATGGATTGAGAGGGTTTTCGACTCAGCCATGTATTATACTGGAGCAAAAAGAAAATGGAAAGCTGGGCAGACAATACTGTTTTTGGGAAGAACAGAGTTCGGCGACTCCTTCATCGGCTATGGTGTAATAGAAAACGTTTACGAGAAACATGAGCTTTCAGAAGATGAACAGAGAGAATGCGAAACATATGGGTGGTGTAAAGCCCTTGAATTCAAATACATTGTAAGATTTGGAAAGCCACTACCCATTAAGGAGTCATTCCTAAAGGACTTGAAGCTTAAAGGAAAAACCCTCCACAGTTTGCCACTTAAGGCTGAGCAAATAAAATCCATTATTAGCCAAGCTGAAGGATAAAGCTACCAGAAGGGTTGTATATATTCCCTAACCCTAAATTTTACGCCCATTTGCCTCGCGATTTCCTCAACTTTTTGAATGTCAACTTCGGGTATCCTAATGGCTGTTATCTCCACGTCTAGAAGCCCCTTAGTCTTCTTAATGAACTCTATGATGCTCTCAAACGCGTTTTCAAATGTCGGTTTGCAGATTTGGTTGTAAGCTTCCTTATCGTGGGCATTTAGGCTAACGCTTACCTTATCAATGCCAGCCATTTTTAGTTCTTCTGCAACTTTTCGTCCCTCGTTATATAGGATGGCTTGACCATTGGTATCCACCCGCAACGTCACAATTTTTCCATAATGTCTCCTTATCCATCGGCTAACTTCTAAAACACAGTCGAGCCTTAGCAAAGGCTCTCCGAAACCGCAGAAAACAATTTCACGCCAATTTCTCCAATTTATAATGTTTTCAAGCTCTGCGATTATTTCTTTGACGGTTGGTTCTCTTTCAAGTTTGAGGTTAAAGCCTCCCACGCCTTCGCGGAAATTTCTCAAGCAGAAGTAACAGTTGTTGGAGCACCTATTCGTTACGTTAAGGTATAGGTTTTCTCCAAGCCAATACACAATGCTGGGGCGCTTTTTTGCTGACATTATCACTTCTCAACCTTAACTGGTGGGAATTCTAGAAATAAAAGGTTAAGCGAAGCATGCGAGAATAAATTTAAAAGCAGATGTGAGGCTTATGGTTTTGTTATTGCAAGGGGCAAAATTGCATGGTTAAATACATTTTTGTAACTGGCGGCGTCTTGAGCTCTGTTGGTAAGGGTATTGTAACCTCATCTATTGGAAAGATGCTTCAAGCCAGAGGGTTTAGTGTCACCGCCATAAAAATTGACCCTTACGTGAATGTTGACGCTGGAACCATGAACCCTTACATGCACGGCGAGGTTTACGTGACAGACGACGGCGGAGAAACAGACCTAGACTTAGGCTGGTATGAGCGTTTCCTAGACCTAGACTTAAAAAGGGAGAATAATATCACTACGGGCATTGTTTACAAGGCTGTTATTGAAAAAGAGCGGAGGGGCGACTTCCTTGGAAGATGCGTTCAAATAGTGCCCCACGTGACTAATGAAATAAAAAGCCGCATAAGAAACGTCGCATTGAACGCGAAAGCTGATGTGGCTTTAACAGAAGTTGGCGGAACAGTAGGCGACATTGAAGGCTTACCATTTCTTGAGGCGATAAGGCAGATGCGTCTTGAAGAGGGCTATGAAAACACTTTGTATGTGCATGTCGCCCTTGTCCCAATATTGGACGTTACAAAGGAAATGAAAACAAAACCATTACAGCATAGCGTAAACGAACTGCGACGTATCGGCATACAGCCAGACATAATAGTTGCGAGAAGCTCCAAAATGATAGACTCAGAAGCCTTAAGGAAAATAGCCTTGTTCGGCACAATTCCAGAGAACGCTGTATTCTGCTCATATAATGTTGAATCCATTTATCAGGTTCCGCTCATCCTCGACGAACAAGGAATGGGAAGCTTCATATGCAAGAGGCTTGGGCTTCAGGAACGCAAGCCAAACTTTGAAGACTGGAAGAAATTCGTTGATGCTGTGCTAAACCCAGAACATGAAGTCAAAATAGCCCTTGTAGGCAAATACGCTGGACTAGCTGACAGCTACGTAAGCATGAGCGAGGCACTGCGCCACGGCGGTGCAGCATGCAAAACAAAAGTGGACATCCATTACATTGAAGCTGAAACCTTCGAGAAAAACCCCAGCAAGGTTCAAACCCTAAAGGACTTTGACGGAATCTTTGTTCCTTACGGTTTTGGTCCAAGAGGAACCGAGGGAAAAATTATGGCGATAAGATTTGCAAGAGAAAATGGCATTCCATTTCTAGGAATAT
>JAWCQV010000068.1:0-4253 GCA_038869575.1 Bathyarchaeia archaeon
AGCGGAGCCAAATCCCTAAACGACCTTTCTGAAGAATCTAGGAGAACCGTCGAGAGGCTTGATGAAATATTTTGGAAAGAAATTTTCTATATGCAAGCGGGAACCATGATTAAAGAGGTTAACCCAATAGGCGGATTTGAAAAAGCAAACTCTGTTATTGACATTGCTGATAAACTTGGCATCTCCCTTTCAGACGTGATCTATGTTGGTGACAGCATAACAGATGTCGACCCATTTAGGCTGGTTCGAGCAGCCGGCGGCTTAACCATATCGTTCAATGGCAACCGTTACGCTGTAAGAGAGGCCGAAATCGCTGTGATGTCGCATCACACAAATATCACAACCGTTCTCGCACTTGTTTTTAGCCAGTTTGGAAAAGAAAAGGTGCTTAGCTTAGTTGAAGAGTGGTCGTGGGAAACTCTGAGGTCTGTTTGTGATCCCGCCCTTTTCCAAAAAGTTGTGATGTCTTTTTCTGGGGGTCTTCCAAGGGTTGAAAAAATAACGTTGGACAACGTTGAAAGACTCACTGTTGAAAGTAGCGCCTTCAGGAAGACTGTGAGGGGCGAAGCAGTAGCGAAGCTTGGTTAATTTTTTGTGCGCCGTTACAATCGTCACACATTTATCAAGGGTCACAGAATATATTGTTCCTGGTTGTTAGGCGGCATAACTATGAAAGCTGAGGTTGAGGACACCTACGCTGAAGCTTTTGACGGGTTGTACTTCAGGATTCTAGTCACTGCTGACGATAGGGTAACGCTTAGGAAAGCTGCGGAGGATGCTACTGCTACGCCTTCAATAGTTATCGGTAGAGTTGAAGGAGGAATCGAAAAATACGTCGATAAGACGGAGACGCCTGACGGTCGCTGGGGCGCTGTTCTACAGTTCTGGAGTTCCCTTGACGAAAAGAAACCACTGAACGAGGTTGTTGAAAAGTTCTACAAGGAACTTTCTTACAGGATCCGTCAAGACATTCTTGTTAAGCCCTTCACGTCTGTTTTTGATGCATGCACCAATCCCATCGGTAAAGTTGACACCATGGACCGCGTCGGCCATTGCGGCGACGGGTTCGAGTGGATAGAGAACCGTTTTGGAAGAGAGATGATCACAGTGCCCATTATGGTTCCTGACTTTCATATTGAGCGTTACCTTGGCTATGCCAAAGGAGTTACTGGTGGAAACTTCTGGTACATGTGCACAAACAAGAAAGCAGTTGTCAAAGCGGGTCATAAGGCTCTGGCTGCAATAGGGCAAGTTGAAGGAGTAGTTGCGCCTTTCGACGTTTGCTCCGCAGGGTCAAAAGCCGAAACACAGTTTCCGCAGATTGGTCCGACAACTAATCATCCCTATTGTCCTTCTCTTAGGAAAAGGCTTGGAACCCAGTCGAAGGTTCCAAATAAGGTTAGGTACATCCCGGAAATTGTGATAAACGGAGCATCCTTGGGAGCTGTTAAAAAAGCGATGAAGGCAGGAATTGAAGAAGCCTCCAAGGTTGAAGGAGTCGTCAGGATCTCCGCAGGTAATTATGGTGGAAAGCTGGGTAAATACAAGATTTACTTAAGGGAGTTGCTGTCTTGACTTTTGATGTTGTCTGCTTCGGCGCCCTAAACATTGACAAGCTTTATAAAGTTAACCACATAGCGAGGGCTGAGGAAGAAAGCGAAATTCTTGACTTTAAAGAGTCTCCTGGAGGTTCAGCTGCGAACACAGCTGTTGGGTTGGCGAGGCTTGGTGTAAAAACAGGTTTCATCGGCAAAGTCGCGGCGGGCAGAGACGGCGAATACCTTCTTGAGGCTTTCCGAACCGAAGGCGTTGACACAGGCGGCATAGTGGTCTCTAAAAGCGGAAGGTGCGGCTCAGTCATCGGATTTGTTGACGAAGCTGGTCAAAGGGCGTTATATTTAGATCCCGGAGTGAATAGCACCCTAAAATTCGAGGAAATAGACGCAGACTACGTTGCAGGCGCAAGATTCATACACTTAACTTCTTTTGCTTCAAACGTTCCCTTCGAGGCCCAGTTAAAACTTGTTGAAAAAGCCCGCGAAGCCGCCGTTTCTCTTGACCCTGGAATGATCTACGCTCAAAAAGGGTTCAAGATCCTTGGACCCTTAATTGGAAGGTGCTTTGCGGTTCTTCCAAACGAAAATGAGCTTAGGCTTTTAACTGGAAAAGGCTGCGAAGAAGGGGCCAAGGCGTTATTAGCCAAAGGCGTGAAAGTCGTCGCCGTGAAACTTGGAGAAAGAGGATGCTACGTTACAGACGGAAAAGAAAGCCACTATGTTTCCTCGTACAAGGTTAATGTTGTTGATACAACTGGTGCAGGCGACGCTTTCTGCGCCGGATTCCTCTATGGATTACTGAATGGTAAAACATTAAAACAATGCGGGATCCTTGGAAACTTCGTTGCTTCCCGCGTAATAACTGAAATGGGCGCAAGAAACGGACTGCCAAGAAAAGAAGAACTTCCACTATAATAACATCATAATAGAAACCGAAAAAAGCAAACACTCTAATGGACCATAAAGCCAAAAACTGAGCTGTTTATTGTAGAAGCTTTTAGTGCCATTACAAAACCACATTTCCACACTGTTTCCACAGAGCCTATATAAAGAAAAAATTCTTCAGGGTGCACGGAACAAGCACAAACAGGCGCACTCTTTACACATAAGAAAAAAAGGTCAAAAAATCTAGTTTTCTCTTTTTATACCTCTATGTATGCCCCCTCCTTTTCATGCCCTACGCACATAAGAATCGCTCTTACTGAGATTCACCAAGTATTTTAACCGCAACAGCATATTTGCATGGACTCTCAGCAGGCATTTTCACAACCAGTCCCCTATCACTTCTTGACCAATCCACACGCTCATCGGAACCAAGCAGCTGAACATCCTCAACTTCAACATCAAAGAGTTTCAGGTCTGTGCTAAGCGATTTAATAACAAGTTCCTCTTCTGGAACAGCCAAAGCAACAGCGTAAAGTACGTCTCCCTTTGTTGTAAAACGTATGTCCCGACTGGTAAAAGCCACGCTTTCATTATCAGTGAATTCTCCGCCCTTAACTTGTGTTGGCCCCTCACCGTACACCTTCCAAGGCCTCGTGCCATAGATAGCCTCCCCATTCACTTCCAACCATTTACCAATCTCCAAAAGAATTTGACGCTGTTCCTCAGGTATTGTGCCATCTGGCCTAGGAGCAATGTTAAGGAGCAGACAACCATTCTTGCTGACAATATCAACAAGGTTAACTATAATGGAACCCGCTGACTTGTAATCATGATCACGAATGTAACCCCACGATTTCTTGCAAATAGAAGTGTCAGTTTGCCAAAACATCGGTCGAAAAGCCGCCAACCTTCCACGTTCCAAATTCAGCACAGCAGCACCTGGAGGAAAGGCATTATGCTTATAGTTGATCACAACACCATTACTCCACGGCTCTGAAAAACAAGCCCACTGCGCTGCTCGATTATAATAGTACGCCGCGAACCTTTTCAAGTAAGGTTCAAACGCCGGCTGCTCAATCCATCAGTCAAACCAGAAAATTTGTGGGCGATATTTGTCAACAAGTTCACAAGCACGGTTCAACCAATCCTCCAAAAATTCTCTATTTGGCTGCGTGTTCCTCGGTTCCGCCGGACCATAAAAATCCCGATACTCCGGGTCCTTCACATCAGAATCAAACTGCATTCCTCCCTCGAAAAACCACCAATGTTCAGCACGATGATATGAAACTCCAAAAGCTAGACCTTGCTTACGGACTTGCGCTGCCATTTCACCGACCAAATCGCGTTTAGGACCCATCTTAACGGCGTTCCACTTTGTATAGCTACAATCATACATCGCGAAGCCGTCGTGATGCTCAGCAACCTGTACAACATATTTGGCACCAGACTTCTTAAATAACTCAACCCATTCGGCTGGATTCCACTTTTCCGCTTTAAACATGGAAACAAAGTCTTTGTAGCCAAACTGCTTGTGTGGACCATACATTTCTAAGTGATGCTTATAAGCAAGATGATCGCGAAGATACATGTTTCTTGGATACCATTCATTCTCAAAAGCCGGCACTGAATAGATACCCCAATGAAAATAAATGCCAAATTTCGAGTCCAAATACCAATTTGGAATTGAGTATTCCCGTAACGACTCCCAATTCGGCTGAAACGGACCATCAGAAACTGTGATTGCACTACCCTTCATATTAACCCTCCTTAAATTAAAAAGTAACATAATACTTTTGAATTCTTGCAGCATAA
>JAWCQV010000069.1:0-4204 GCA_038869575.1 Bathyarchaeia archaeon
GACATTCAACGGTTTCTATGTCTATGAAGCTATTCTCTCTTAATGCTTCCACAGTCTTGACCACTTGGTCTATGGTTGGGCTAAAGGAAACCAATGTCCCACAAGACTTCAGCGCCTTACGGGCACGGGGGATCACAAGCCATGGTGTCGCCATATCCAGTATGACGGCGTCTACGTCGACTTCGTCTATGCCAGCAGTAATATCCTTATTTTTAAGTTCCACAAAATCTGCTAAGCCCGCTCGCTTAATGTTTTTCTCCGCAGTTTCAAGGAATTCTCCTCTAACTTCGTAGCTGTAGATGCGGCCGTTTGGCCTGACAAAGTGGGCTAGGGCTGTGGTTAATGCGCCTGTGCCTGTGCCGGCTTCCACAACGCGGCTGCCTGGACCTATTCCGCTAAAAACTATGATGAGGGCTATGTCTTTTGGATACATTATCTGAGTTCGTCTAACGCTTTTCATTATGTAATCGCGAAGTAACGGCTTAAGAACTGTGAACTGGACCCCGAGGCTGCTTGTAACCGTGGAGCCATATTCTTTGCCGATTAGGTTGTCAAGATTTATGATGCCCTTATGTGTGTGGAAATTTTTTCCAGTCTCAACTTTGATGAGGTATGTCCTCCTCTGATCCAGGTATAGAAGGACGTATTCGCCCTCCGCTATCTTTTGGTTCTGCAAGCCTTTTTCACTACCTCATTTTAAGGTGAGTATTTGAATGGATGTTTAGCGCGTTCCTTGTTTTGTATGAGCTCTTCTATGGATGGTCTTCCTTCTATGGCTTTTCTTATGGCGTGGCGCATAGCTTTATAATTGTTTATGTATACGCGTTGTCTGTCCACAGCTGAGGGGTGTACAAAGACGTTTGCGATTATTATCAAGTCTTCGGCAAAATCTTTCGGTATGGTGTTGTCTACGACGCTGTCCACTACGGCTTTAGCTACCGCTGTCTGGGCTGGTCCGTAAACCATGCTGGCCTGCCGCATATTGGTTATGGTAACTGTTGGGATTATAAGTGTTAGAGGTTTAACTGTTAGGTTTGGCTCTAATATGGCTAGAAGCGGCTCATGTCCCGGGGTTGGAGTAGCCTTAGCCTTGGCAAAGGCAGCGCCCACAGGGCCGTCTTTTCTGCCAATCACTAAGTCTATGTGGGCTACTTCTGCGCCTGCTCCAGCCAAGGCTTCACCAACGCGGAGATGAAAGTCCCTTATGATTTCGGGGGTTATGTCGATGGCCATGAACCGTTGTTCTAGGGGTTTCTCTGCAACCTCGAAGGTTACGGGTTTTGGCGCTATTTTTCCGATCTTTTCCAGTTCGAGACGAATTTCTTCCCTGTTTTCGTAGGTTAGTTCTCCGCCGACGCTTAGGGGCAGTCTAACGGGTCCTACTTTGATTTTCATCATGTTAAGGGCTGCTTTCGTGCCTACTGGTCCGCTTCCCGCTATTATGCGGGCTATTTTCTGAACTTTATATTGGAGTTCTCTGGCTTTTTGAAGCTCACCTTTTCTAACGTAGTCGTATATTTGGACCCAGATGTCTGGTATGACGTTGGCGCTCGCCAGTATGGCGCCCGAACATCCAGCCGCCAATGCTGCCACAACAACTTCGTCATGTCCGCATAACACATTTATTTTGTCTCTAACTTTTTCCAGCACCGCTAAAATGTAGCCGAGTTGTCCGCTGCTGTCTTTTAAGCCTACGATGTTTGGAATCTGCGCTAAGTCCTCCACCATCTGCCATGTAAGCTGCACTCCCGTGCATTGAGGTATATTGTAGAGAATTATGGGCATGTCCACTTTACTTGCAATGGTGTCGTAATGCTCATATATTCCGCGGTCAGCTGGCTTCAAATAGAAAGGCGTAACAATCAAAACGGCGTCGGCGCCCATGTCTCTCGCGTACTTGGCCATTTCCAAGGCTTGGTCTGTGCCGCTTGCCCCTGTTCCTGCAATCACTGGAACTCGCCCGTTAACCTCGTCTACCACGATTTTTATGACACGTTTTCGTTCCTCAACCGTCATGTTCACAAATTCGCCAGTGGTGCCACACGGAACAACGCCATGAACGCCCAACCCTATGCAATGGTTCACGAGAAAACGCAGACGCTCCTCGTCCACGGCTTTGCCGTCGTCTGTGAAGGGGGTGACAAGCGCTGGCATGATTCCTTCAGGTTTGAACATGACTATGTCCTCTGGAATACCATAAATGTTAAACAATTTAAGCCTTTGAAAATATAGTAACTGTTCTATTGGAGGAGATTAGTGTTTGAAAGTATTAAGGAAAAAACTTTTAATCAGCGAGAGGATGCTGGAAGAAGTTAACGCTTTCCTGCTAAAGGACGATAACCCCCTTGTGAACAGTGTTCTAGAAATAGTTGAAAAGCATGGTGGGGTGGAGGAAATTAACCGGAAAGCTAGAGAGAACAGTCAACTGGAAAACATGATGCGGCGACTTGAAAGAATGAGGTCTCCGTTTCTGAAGGATGTTGAGTGGCTTATTAAGCAACGTGATAGGGAAGCCTTCATAAGTATATCTGAATACCGTAGAAAAATTTTGGGCAAGAAGGCGGACACCATCAAGTTTGATGAGGCTTATGCTGTTACGCTTGAAATCAGCGCGTGCAACTTTTTCCCATGGCTGATTGAAGAGGCGAAAAAGGCGATTAAACAGCGAGACCTAATGCCAGCCCGCTACATAAGGGTGAGGTCCATGAAAGAGCAGGTGGAAGACGGCGACCTTTTGGCTTTCGCTGCCGCCATGCAAGTTATTGGAGCCTCTTACGTGCAGACATTGGACACGAAGGGCACCATGCCAGGACCGGACGGCAAGCCAATAAACGTCCATTTAGGGGGTCCTGAAACAATAACTGGATATTTTGGCGGCGTAGGGGTTCCAAACGAGTATGCCCTAAAATGGGTTGAGGAATATTTACATTATTATACAGAGTACGGTGTGAGGCAGGTTTTAAACACGAATTTGGGAACGGTTTTGTTAGGTTTTTTGTTGCATAGGCTTGGAATAGACATAGAGTTTAAAATTTCGGTTTTCCTCGGAGCTGATAACCCCTACTCTATTTTGTGGATTCTCATGATGGCGAAGCTTTTCAGCCGAAAAGACGGCAAAACACCGCTGGTTGGGTTTAACCTGTCCAACTCCGTGAACAACAATACTATCGAGCTGGCAGCCTACATACGCAAGCTCTTCGGCTTCGATGATGCTGTGCGCATAGAACATCACATAACAGAAGCCTACAAAAGCATTGTGCGCCAACCCTATGACCGTTTAGACGAACTGTTGAAGCTGGCGGACCACGTAAAAAACATAAGCGCTAAACATGAGGGTGCGCCGCCGGAGCTGGAAGAAAATCGCGAACACCCATCGGACATATTAGATTACTTCATTCCCAAAAAAGAAATAATGGAAAAGGGATTGATGCCAAAACTGCTAGCCAATTACTTGGACAAGCACGATGCCGTAAACAGAACAGCAAAAGCGCTAACGGAAAGAGGTCTATCGTTCATAGCGGCTCCGAACCTGCATAAAAAATAGTGTGGAGATGTATGATACTACCAATATGTTTTAGGTCTTCGGAACACTAGATACGCGGTTGTGACGAAGAAAATAATTGCGATAATGGCCAGTATAACCATGGTGGATCGTGTGTTATCAAGTTCTCCTTTAACCCCTTTAAGGGACTCATATTCATTGTTAAGTTGCCACCAGGTTTGATTAAGGCTTAAAAGCTCGTCAGTGGTGAGGTTTTTCCCGAAACATTTCATGAAGGTTTCATTTAAATCGTTAAGATGCGCTTCAAGGGATTTGAGGTATACATCCTCAATTTTTGTCATAGTAAATCCAACCGTTACGTTGTAGGGCATGGTTAACCTGCCTTGTCCAACAGCATATTCAACATCATATACAAGGGTTATTTCTCCGTAAGTTATGCCGCAAACGTTTTCAGGCACCTTGAAAGTGCGTTGGTATCGTTTTGTATTAAGCAAGAGATTCTCGTCAGTTATACTATTTAGAAGAATTTTGTTATGGTCACGATTAAAACCGTATATGCTAAAGTTTAAATGTTTGACAAGGATTTCGCTTTTTCCTTCCAAACTTAGCATGACTGTGATGTTTTGTGTAGGCTTTGTTTCTGCTGTTGCATTAACTTTCAGTTTTATCTCCGGCACCCAGGAATCGAAAAATGTTTTGAGG
>JAWCQV010000070.1:0-4183 GCA_038869575.1 Bathyarchaeia archaeon
TAAGTTTCTTTCCTCATCATAAACTCTCAAAAAGATAATTAACAGTGACTCTAACTTAAAGCCTTAATTCACTTTCCTCTCAAAGGAAGCTCGCGCCTCATATGGAAAATCTCAAACATTCCACACTCTCCATTAGGGCTGTGACATCCATTTAATGCGAACATTTCTTAGTAGAAAATTTTTAAATAAAAATGAGGAATGTAAGTTCCCCCGCACAAAATACATAAGTTATGAAAGCAAATATGAATCAAAAGTTCATAACATAACTTTATGGTTTACTGTGTTTTACCGCAACCCTTAAAGCTCTAATACGCAAAACAACACATCTCCATTGAAAAGGGGAATTATAATATGCGTTCAACTGGAAAAGAGGAAAGAAAACCGACGGTTGAAGAGCTCCTTGCCAAGGCTAAAAAACCTTCACAGCTCGCACCACCCATGCACAAGTTTTACGAAGGCAAGGTTCAAGTTATGCCAAAATGTGCCATAACAAGCCCAGATGATTTTGCAATATGGTATACGCCGGGCGTTGCAGCTCCGTGTAGAGAAATTCAAGCCAATCCTGAAAAAGTGTTCGAACTAACAAACCGTTGGAACTACGTAGCTGTTGTTTCAGATGGCACCCGTGTTTTGGGCTTGGGCGATATAGGTCCAGAGGCAGCCATGCCAGTAATGGAGGGAAAAGCCCTTCTCTTTAAATATTTAGGCGGTGTTGACGCCTTCCCCATATGCCTAAAAACCAAAGACCCGGAAGAAATTGTCCGAGCATGCGAGCTCATAGAACCTTCATTTGGCGGAATAAACCTTGAAGACATTGAAAAGCCAAAATGTTTCTATGTCCTAGAAGAAGCCCGAAAAAGGCTGCAAATTCCGGTTTGGCATGATGACCAGCAAGGAACAGCCACAGTAATTTTGGCTGGTTTGATAAACGCCTTCAAAATAGTCGGTAAAAAACCAAAAGAAAGCCTAATAACCCTCATAGGCGCCGGGGCAGCCAACATCCGAACGGCCTACGTCCTAATAAGATGGGGAATGAAACCTGGAAACATAATAATGGTAGACACGAAGGGCATAATCCACGCCGGAAGAAAGGACTTGTCAAAAGAGGAAGACCCATGGAAGTACGAGCTAGCCCAAACAACAAATGCAGAGAGCAGAACAGGCGACATAACAGAGGCCTTCAAAGGTGTAGACGCTGTCGTGGCAGCGTCAAAACCAGGACCAGGAACGATAAAGAAGGAGTGGGTCTCCACAATGGCTGATAACGCCATAATTTTCGCATGTGCCAACCCCATACCGGAAATATGGCCTTGGGAAGCAAAGGAAGCCGGGGCACGCATCGTGGCAACTGGAAGGAGCGACTTCCCAAACCAAGTAAACAACAGTTTGGGCTTTCCGGCAATATTCCGCGGAGTATTGGATGTGAAAGCAAAAACTGTTACCGATGACATGTGCATTGCAGCCGCGGAAGAGCTTGCCAAATTCGCCGAGGAAAGAGGAATACACGAAGACGACATATTGCCCAGAATGGAGGAGTGGGAAGTCTTTCCACGCGAAGCTGTGGCATGCGCTCTCAAATCTATAGACCAAGGTGTAGCCAGAGTGAAACTTAACAGACAAGAACTCTACGAGAGAGCCGTATCAATAATTAAAAACGCCAGAGAAAGCCTAAAAGTTTTAATGAAGGAAGGATTGATAAAGAAGCCGCCTCCAGAAGAAGAATTACTAAAGTAAACGGCTAAAAAGCCCTAAAATCCACCTTCTTTTCAGAATTCTGTAGAAAATTATTTAAACGGTTTTATGAGACATAGATGGCTAGGGAGAAAAATGCGCTCAGATTATGCCCTGTACATATTAGCCATAATATTCTTCATAATAACTGGAATAGTGCTTGCCTATCAAGTGCAACCAGTAGAGATATTAACTATTATAACTGCCATTATAGGGATTTTCTTCATAGGGCTCGGTTATACCCAAAGACCAAAAGCGAGGGCGCCAACTCCGGCAGCTGCACCAGAGGCGCCTCCACCTCTGCCCGCTCAACCATCACCGCCAGCTCCAACTCCAACGGAAGCTGTTGAGGAAAAGGCCGTGGAAATTGCTCCTCCCGCAGGGACACCACTAACCCAGATTAAGGGCATAGGCGAAAAAAGAACAGAACAACTTAAAGCCCTAGGCATAAACACTGTTGAAGAGCTCGCAAAAGCTTCACCAAAAGAGCTAGCTTCCAAACTTAAGGTTTCACCGAAAATAACGCAGAGATGGGTTGAAAACGCCCAAAAGCTGACCGAAAAGTCTTGAAAAGGCAAGCCTTAAAAGAGAGTTCATATGCTTAGAATTTTTACTATGTTTCTTCTCTCCAGCCTCTTTATGGCGTCTAAAAATTCGTTACGCTTTTTCCCAGACAACTTGAAGCTTTGAAGCATGTCCGTCAAAGGTGTGCCGAGCTTTCCAAGTCCTGTGCTTTCCTTATGGAGATGCTTAACTATTAGCCTCTCAAGTTTTCCACATCTCCACGTTGTATTACGGATAAGCACAACTATAGCCCTTCTGAACCTTCCCCTATCCTTCTTCCGTTTTTCCTTCAAGCCCATCCTTACATTTCGATTATAACTTTGATACTTTTAGAGTTTACGTTTAACCTTTAGAAACCTATATCTTTAAATTTCCAACAATGTTAGCAATGCCGAGGCTGAAAATATGCTTGAGGGGAAAATTGGAAAAATAGTTTTCTCGCGAATGATTGAAGGCGAAGACTTGGCGGAAGCCATCAAAGAAAGAGCTGAGAAAAGCAAAGTGAAAACCGGCCTAATAATCGTTATTGGCACCCTAAAAACGGTTGTGCTCGGCTATTATAGGGAAGGCGAATACAAATATATTCAGTTAGATGGACCTTTGGAAATCGCTTCTTGCACTGGAAACATCGCCATCGACGAGAAGGGTGAAACGATAATTCATGCACACATCGTTGTTACAGATGAGAATGGCAAGGCTTTTGGAGGTCATTTAATGAGAGGCTCTATTGTTGGCGCCACAGCAGAACTAGCTATAATTGAGGCTTTAGGCTTAGATTTGCAGAGAGCCTTTGATGAAAAGACGAAGCTTAAACTTTTAAGGCTGGGCTAGCGCTTTTTCTAGTAGTATTCCGTGGGCATCTCCATAATAATGGTGAAGTCTTCCAATTTTTCTGTAACCAAGCTTTTGGTAGAGGCTAAACGCTGCAATGTTGTCCTCCCTCACTTCTAAACGACAAATTTTTGCATCCTTTTCTTTGAAGATTTTCTCCAATTCTTGCAGCAGTTTGATTCCTACGCCTTTACGGCGGTGACTCAGGGAAACATCTATTGTCAATATATGCCCAGTCAAAACGTCATCCTCATCATATACCATTCCAATGACAAAGCCAACAATTTTGTCATTTTCCTTTGCAATTAGGCTTATGCAGTTCTGGTTTGTGAGCAGCTGAGCTATCTGCTGTTTTGTGAAGGCTTCATTTTTAAAACATTCCATTTCAATTTCAAAAAGCCTGTCCAGATGCGTTATTGAGGCGTCCTCGATTTTTATCGTTGCCGACACCTTTAATAAACAGAGAAAAGGCGAAATTTAGCCTTTATCAGTTTTAGCAGCCTTAAGCGACGCCTTTATCGCTGAGATTTCAACCCATTGTTGGATGGCAAATCCTACAAAGAACTTTAGCCAAAGCGACAAAATCCTAGTGAGGATTGTTGCTGTTGCGCTTACATCGAACGGTATGCCAAAAACCACGTACAACGTTGTCATGGTTATTTCCGGCAGCCCAACCTCAAAAGGCACACCTATAGGAATGGACTTTACAGCCGTTGTTATAGATTGAGTCACAAAAATTATGCTAATCATGTTTAAGAGGGAGTCTTTAAAACCTATTGCGAGAAAAACTATGTGGCAGATAGCTAAATAAGAGAGCCATGAAAACGCGGATAAAAGTATGGAGGTTAAAACGACTCTTGGTGCATGGGCATATTCATTCATTGAATCATGGAACATCCAAACAGTTTTAAAGGCGTCTTCCCTTGCCTTAGCTAACCTCCATCGCCATCGATCTCCGCCGATGAATTCAAAAACTTTGATTAGGCGGTCTATGATTTTCAAGGTCCAATTTATTTTAACACATAAGATGACAAGCAAAATGATAAAAAATATTGTT
>JAWCQV010000071.1:0-4171 GCA_038869575.1 Bathyarchaeia archaeon
AGCCCTTTACGTCGATGACCTCGCTGTTTGTGAGCAACTTTATCTTTTCGTGATGACCAACTTCTGCCATTTTTGGAGATAGTATGCATAGGGAGCAATCCATTGTTGGGAATGTTTTATCAAATTGTGCCATGTGGCCGCCGATGCTTGGGCTCTTTTCAACAAGATAAACATCAAACCCTTCATTAGCGAGGTCGAGTGCCGCTTGAATGCCGGCGATGCCTCCTCCTATCACCAAGCAGCTCTTTCTAATAGGAACTTTTCTAACTTCTAGTGGCTCAAGTAGGCTGGCACGCGCCACCGCCATCCTAATAGTGTCTATCGCTTTTTTTGTGGCTTCTTCTGGTTGATGACTGTGAGCCCATGAGCACTGTTCTCTGATGTTTGCTATGGTAAGCAAATATCTATTTAATCCTGCATCTTCAACGCACCTGGAAAACGTTAACTCATGAAGTGTCGGGGTGCAAGCTGCAACAACCACTTTATTGAGGTTAAATTCTTTTATGCTCTGCTTGATTAATGCTTGACCAGGGTCTGAGCAAAGATACCTGTAATCACTTGCTATAACAACATTTGAAAGTTTTGATGCTTCTTCCACAACCCTCTTTATGTCAACACTTCCGGCAATGTTTGTGCCACAGTGACATACAAAAACTCCTATCCTCGGTGCACCATTGCTGTCCGACCTATTCTGCTCCTCCCTTTTTGAGCTAGCCATCTAGTTCCCTTCAAATCCGTCTTTTAGCTTCGAACTTTTTTAGAAAGAAGGGCTTTATCAGGGATATAAACTTTACAAATGTAAAGGTTTTAAATCATGAGCAAACCTCTTTTATAGACTCAACGACCAAAATAAACCATAAACCGTGAGGGATATCTATGGAAGAGGTTAAAATTGTCATGTATGGGCTTGGCGCTATTGGAAGTTTAATAGCAAAATCTCTTCTCGGGAAAAGGGGCGTAAAAATAGTTGGCGCAATCGATGTTGCAAAGGATAAAGTTGACAAGGATTTAAGCGAAGTTTTAGGCTTGGACAAGAAACTAGACATAGTGGTTTCAAACGACGCCCACGCTGTACTATTAAAAACGAAGCCGAACATCGCTATCCACGCTACATCTTCTTATCTGAAATACACGTATCCTCAAATAGCCTCCATAATCAAACATAACGTTAATGTTATATCAACGTGTGAGGAACTTATATACCCTTACTATTCGGAACCAAAAATCGCGAAAGAGCTGGATGAACTAGCCAAAAAACACAACGTAACAGTGTTAGGCACCGGTATAAACCCAGGTTTCTTAATGGATATTCTTGTTATAACACTGACGGCGGCGTGCCAACGAATAGACAAAATCGAAGCTGTCAGAGTTATGAATGCAGCAACAAGACGTTTGCCCTTCCAGAAGAAGATAGGCGCGGGCTTAACAACGGAGGAATTTCAACAAAAAATTGAGAAGGGCGAGATAACTGGACACGTGGGGCTTGAACAGTCTATTGCGATGATTGCAGATGCTTTGGCATGGAAGCTTGATGAAATAAGCACTGAACCTGTGGAACCAGTAATAGTCAAAGAACCAGTGAAAAGCGAATTCATAAGGGTTGAAGCTGGAAAAGTTGCGGGTTTAAGACAGAAGGCAAAAGGCGTAATGAGGGGCAAAGAAGTCATAGTTCTAGACTTTCAAGCATATATCGGGGCAAAGAAGGAGTATGACGCCATAACAATTACAGGTGTTCCAACAATTAGGCAGAAGATTCAGCCATGCGTCCACGGGGACATCGGCACGGTGGCAATTATCATAAACTCTATTCCAAAAGTGCTACGGGCTCCAGCCGGCTTGCTTACCATGAAAGATCTGCCGGTTCCCTCTGCCGCAGTTGAGGATATGCGAAAATATCTGTAGTTTTAAACGCTTTCGGAGAGGCGAAGTTTGAAGTTTCGGGTCGACATAAACTGTGATTTAGGCGAAAGCTACGGAACCTTCAGAGTTGGAAAAGACGCGGAGATAATGCCTCACATAACCTCTGCTAATGTAGCGTGCGGCTTTCACGCTGGCGACCCCCTAACAATGGCCCATACAATAGCCTTGGCGAAAAAGTATGGCGTTGCTGTAGGAGCTCATCCAGGATACCCAGACCTAATGGGGTTTGGAAGAAGAGAAATGCAACTATCAAGCGAAGAAGCAAAAAACTACATTATTTACCAGGTTGGAGCGCTTCTCGGATTCGTCAAAGTTTACAGTTTAAGTCTTCAGCATGTAAAGCCCCACGGTGCAATGTATAATACAGCGTTAAAGGATAGAGAGCTTTCCGGGGCTATAGCTGAAGCTGTCGCAGAACTGGACAAGAACTTAATCATTTTCGCACCACCGAAATCCACGATGGCTGAAGTGGCTGCAAACGCTGGGTTACGAGTTGCCTACGAGTTTTTTGCAGACAGAGCCTATAACTCGGACGGAAGCCTAGTTTCTAGGAGGAAACCTGGAGCTGTAATCGAGGAGCCGGAAAAGGTTGTTAAGCGAGCAATACAAGCCATAATGGAAGGCGTAGTTGAAGCTTTTAGCGGTGAAGTTGTGGAGCTTGGGCGAGTTCACACAATTTGTGTTCATGGCGACACGCCAAAGGCGGTAAAGTTGGTTGAAGCGTTAAGAAAAGGATTGGTTAAAGCTGGGATAGAAGTTAAACCAGTAAGCCAATTTATTTAGTGATGCCTACGAAAGGCTTAGTTTATCCCTCTGCACGTTATCTTCCTTTTGGCGACCATGCCTTAATAGTTGAGTTTGGCGATGTAATTGATTTGGCGGTGAATAGCAAAGTCATCGCCTTACATGAGGCTCTTTTAAGAGCTAGCATAATAGGCGTTGAAGAGCTCGTCCCTACTTATAGGTCTCTGCTTGTTCGTTATAATCCAGATGAAACAACTTACGAACAACTTGTGGCGCGGGTTAAAGAAATTGAAAAGGCATTGAAAGGCGAACAGGCAGAAATGGTGAGAAGAAAGCTTATTGTTCCAGTTGTCTATGGGGGCGTTTATGGACCAGACTTGAGTTATTTGGCTCAGTATCACGGGTTAGCCGAGGAACAAGTTGTTAAGTACCATTCAGGGAAAGACTATAGGGTTTATATGATAGGCTTTGTTGCCGGCTTTCCCTACCTAGGCGACGTTCCGGAGGAAATTGCAACACCACGTCTTGAAACTCCACGTCTAAAAGTGCCAGCAGGCTCTGTTGGCATTGCAGAAAGACAGACAGGCATTTATCCATGCGAAGCTCCTGGGGGATGGCGAATAATAGGCAGGACACCAATCAAACTCTTTGATCCGCAAAAGCAGCCTCCAGCCTTGCTAAAACCTGGAGACATTGTTAAATTCGAGCCGGTTTCAGAGGAGGATTACAAGAGAATTGAGGAACTTGTTAAGGCAGGCACTTACAAGCTTCAATTTGAGGAACTGTAGGCATGAAAGTTTTTCAAGTTTTAAAGCCCGGATTCTTTACAACAGTACAAGACTTGGGTAGGTATGGCTACCTTAAATATGGAGTCCCGATTTCAGGTGCTATGGACTCGTTTTCAATGGTGGCGGCAAATCTGCTTGTTGGAAACAACCCTAATGATGCATGTTTGGAGATAACTCTCATAGGACCAGAACTTCAAGTGTTGGCAGATAATCAAATTGCCTTAACTGGAGGGAAGATTTCTGTGGAAATCAATGGTGAGGAAGCGCCCATGTGGCAAACATTAACTGTGCGTAGGGGAGACGTTATCTCTGTTGGAAAAGTGGAAAGCGGTTGCAGATGCTACCTCTCCATTAGGGGAGGAATAAACACACCCGTAGTCCTTGGGAGCAGGTCAACTTATGTCCGCGGACGCTTCGGTGGAATAGATGGCAGACAACTAAAGGTCGGGGACATAATTGAAGGGTTCAGCGTTCCACCTATTGATGTTGTTTTTAGAACGCCAGAAGACCTCGTCCCGCACTTTAAGGATAGTTTCACTGTGCATGTTGTTTTGGGACCACAGGTAGATATGTTCACTGAAAGAGGCATTAAAACTTTCCTTTCAAACTCTTATAGGGTTACAATAGATTCTGACCGCATGGGATACCGCCTCGAAGGACCGACAATAGAGCATAAGGGAAAGGCTGACATAGTTTCGGATGCCCTCTTGCCTGGAGCA
>JAWCQV010000072.1:0-4170 GCA_038869575.1 Bathyarchaeia archaeon
ATTATTCTACATTGTTAAGACGGTTATCTCCACAGTTAACATTGCGATTGTGCTAATACTGCTGTTCATATATATGAATATATACCGTAAAACAAAAACCAACTTTACAATTGGGCTGATAATATTCTCGCTTATACTTCTATTATACACTGTTTCTTCAAACCCAATTCTGCAAACAATTTTCGGATATAGGGCGTTTGGACTCGGCCCCTTCGCCATGCTGCCGGATGTGTTCGCATTAATCGCCCTCCTAGTTCTACTATACCTCAGCCTCAAATAGGCAAGAATTAGGCTGAACGCTTAATTATTCTGGTTCCTCACTAGGAATTAATTTTGATTTAATTCTGAAAAACCCTTTTATATGCCAGCCCATTTCAGTCTTCGGTGGTGAAGCAGATTGAGGAGGACGATGCTGCTGGCGGTTTTAGGCTTAGCTGCATTAAGCGCTGTAATCATCTCAGCGTACAGTGTTTTAGCATGGTATGGCGGTTATACGAGGATAACCCGGTGGGTTGAGCGTGGATCTATGCCTTTTTCAGCGGAGCCACCGCGCATCAGCGATGCGCAGAATTTCACATGGACTTTCAGGCGCGGGTGGAGATGGGCTCTGGGAAATAAATATTGTAGGGGGTTTGAGATAGAGTTAAGTGAGGGATTTAGGAAGAAGGTTTTGGAGATAGTGAGCAGCGACACGGATGTTCAGAAATTTCTCGATGAGGGCTATGACGTAAGCGACATTAAAGTAACTCACATGAAGTTCACAGTTCAAGAGAATGGGCAGATCACCATGGAATCTGATAGAGTCATGCTAATGCTAACTAAAGGCGAAGGCAGCAGAGCCTTTGTGGAAATAGACTTAAAGGCTGAAAAAGTTACGAAAATAACCATAGTGAACATAACTGTAATCGATAAAAGCACATCAACGTAAACCACTTCTTCCCTTTTTCTGATTGTTGGAGGTAGGCTGAAAATGTTTTCCTGGAGCTTGGCGGTTAGGAACTTGAAAAGGCGGAGGTTGAGAACCGCCCTAACAGCGTCGGGCATAGTTGTCGGAATAAGCATGATGTTCATCCTGTTATCTCTGGTTTCCGGCATGGAGACCCAGGCGAGGAGTTTGGCTCGAGCTTTAGGGGGAGCCGACATAACCGTTTCCAACTCCACCTCATTTAGGGATAGAATGGGCGGTGGAGGTTTCTTCGGCGCCCTTCCAAGCCCCAGCACGTTAGATGCTTCGATAGCGGAGACCATAAGCGGGATTCCAGGGGTATACGCTGTCTCCCCTCAATTTTCATTAAGCGGATCCATTAATGGCAGGAGGGTTACAGTGTATGGCGTTGAGCCAGCATCATACGAGATTGTTACTGGCGGGCTAAATATTGTTGAGGGAAGGTTCCTCTCGGAAAACGGCGATGGAGAGATCGTTATGGGAAAGGCGCTGATGGATTTCCTAAATCTGACATTGGGACAAACAGTTAGTCTCAGCGCAGGTCAGGAAGAAGAAGGGCGAATATTTACGGTGGTCGGCGTATTTGAGACTGGAATGATCTTCCAGGAGTATGCGGGCTACGTTACATTGGCCGATGCGCAAAATATTACTGGCGAACATGGGCTTTTGACGCAGATACTCGTAAAATGCGAGGACCCCTCCATAGTCAGCGACGTCGCATCCCTAATCTCGTCAACCGTGCCGGACGTTAGGGTTACAACGCCTACAGCCACTATTCAGCAAGCAAGCCAGATGCTGAACACTTTAACAATGTTCTTTGCCACGATCGGTCTGGTAGCTTTGTTCGCTGGTAGCTTCGGTGTTATTAACACGATGATCATGTCCATAACTGAGAGGACCCGTGAGATCGGCGTCTTAAAGGCTATAGGCGCAAAGAACCATGATATAATGAAGATTTTCCTTGTGGAGTCTCTGCTGATTGGATTAATAGGTGGCGGCGTCGGCGTGGCTGTTGGAAGCATACTTGCATACGTTTTTCCAATGTTAACATCTGGGCTATTCGCGGCTGGGGCTTCACCATTCGGGATGAGAAATCCGTTCTCAAGCGCGGTTAACCCGGGATTGGGCGGTAGAGCGGCATCAACAATCATGTTTGCAACACCAGCAATAACGCCCCTGAACATCGCGATATGCTTCTCTCTAGGGGCATTAGTCGGCATCCTAGCCGGGCTTTATCCAGCCTGGCGTGCTTCAAGGATGAAGCCCGTGGAGGCACTTCGGCATGTCTAAGTTGATTGTTAGGGCTATTGATTTGAGTAAGGTTTATAGGCGCGGAAAGGTTAATGTCCCAGCTCTGAATAACGTTAACCTCCAAGTCTCTTCAGGTGAGATAGTTGGCATTATGGGTCCATCAGGGTCGGGCAAGACAACTCTTCTGAACATTATAGGTGGATTGGACAAGCCAACTCTGGGTAAAATCTTCGTTGACGGTGTAGATATAACATCACTTAACGAGAAAGACCTGGCTGATTATAGACTTAAAAAAGTAGGCTTCGTCTTCCAATTTTACAATCTTATACCGATATTGACGGCTCTGGAGAACGTTGAGATACCGTTAGCATTGATGGGGGCGCCTAAAGATAAGAGAAGGGAGAGAGCACTTAACCTCCTAAGGATGGTTGGCTTAGAGAATAGAGCTGACCATAAGCCCGATGAACTGAGCGGCGGCGAGCAGCAGCGTGTAGCCATAGCCAGAGCCCTAGCAAACAACCCCTCCATAGTTTTGGCTGACGAGCCAACAGGAGATCTGGACTCTAAGTCGGCTATGGCATTTATGAAAATTGTTAGGGATCTAAATAGGAGGAACGATCAGACATTCATTATAGTGACTCATGATCCGCTTGTTGTTGAACAATGCACAAAAATCTACACGATTAGAGATGGGCGGATAGAATCGGCATAGCAAATAACGGGCGCTCTTTTTAGTCTTCTAAGATATTTTTGATGAAACCTTAGGCAGGACATATGAGAGCACGAAGGCTAAAGTGAAAAGCGCCAAAATCAAAATTGTAAGAATCATGAGGATTAAATCGCCGCTCACCGCATATCCATAAATGACGGCTCCGAGGGCGGCGGCTCCGGAAATAATTTCTATAAACCTTTTACTTTTTGAATCTCTTCTAACATAAAGTGTTAAAACTAGACTTATTGACGCAAATATGAAGGATACGCCAAAAACTATTCCAAGGATGCTCTTTTCAAATAATCCTCTCGTAAGCCATAAAAGGCCAAGTATGATGAAAAGAGCGCCTTGAACCCAAGCCCGTTTATCCTCATCAACCATTAGGATCAACTTAAATTTTCACATGATTACTAATAAATTTTTAGTTAATGAATCACTCGTTGATCTGACAATTTTAAAAACCGCTTTTTATCAGTTGCCGGTCTGTTGAGGGCTTCATGAATTCCCTCAGAAGTATTGTTGCATACCCACCTTTATGCAGTGTGAAGCGGAATTTAACTGAGCTTTTCAAAGGCTCAATTTTATCTTCAGAAACTTCGAATCTAAAATCCATTATTCTTGCCAGCGCCGCCCTTAAGCCGCCTAATATGTCAACCTTAATCATATGGGCGTTTCTAAAGTTCTCTTGCTTTATTCCCTCCCTTTCTAGAATCTCCCTTTCAATTTCGCCTTGCAATCCGCCTGATAGATGCTGCTTAAGTCCAATCAGCGGTATCGCTATAACCATTTTCCCATCTTTAATCTCCTCGTTAATCAGCGAGATGTTGCTTAACTCAACTTTGATGAAGTTCTTCATAGGCAGTCCTAAGCCATTAAGTTCTAAAACATAGTCGCCTACATGCGCCTCCTTAAGAGTAATCCCGCGCTTAATTCTTTCACTTAAAATTTTGTTAAATAGAAAGGATTGATATGCTTGAACAAGAAGTTTACGAAGATTTAGTGGAAGCTTGTTTAAGGCTCCTAGAAAGTCGTTTGGGCTTCTTGAGAGGTGGGCAAGCATAAGTCTCTCATAAGTGAAAATTCCGGGAAACTTTTTCAAGATCCTCCCGAAATCCATCGTCTCATTAATTTCCCTTCTCAGCATTCTAATTCTAGGGTTTTCAAATGGGCTTTCAAACGTGAGGAATGTTAGCACGGCGCTCTTAAAGTCGCCCTTAACTATGTGTCTCCCAACAATATGCGTTATTGGTCTGACCGTTCC
>JAWCQV010000073.1:0-4115 GCA_038869575.1 Bathyarchaeia archaeon
AGTCAGTGTGCATAAACATGGAAGTCACCAAAGTGTAGAGCCTCTGTCCATGAATAACTTCGCTGGGATAGAACGTAAAATCATATTCAATTTTCTCTGCAACAGCACGTGGAAAGTAAATTCCAACGGTGGAAAGCCAGTACACAACGAATATAATAAAATTCACAATCAACAGCATACGGTTAACATGGGGAGTTCTAAACGGACGATTCAAATCCTTCAAGGGAAGCACGGATAAGCCTCGCCAAACTCATTAGGCTCAACAATACTTTAAAGTTTAAAAAAGTTACCATTTTATATGAAGAAACCATTACAGAAAATTCTTTACTGTCATTTAAAAATCTGAAACAACAAAATAACAAGACGTAAAGAAGCGAAAAATGACAAGCATAGTTATACAAGCATAATCGTTCCCAAAATTTACACGACCAGCTAAAACCTTAGCCCAGCAAAACAACATAAGCATAAGCTTCAACATCGGTATTAATACCGCCACCTAAACCAACAAAAATAGCCTTCAAGGGCTCTAAACCAAAACAAAACTTAAATCAAGTCCAAACAAGCTGTTTTCTTTTAGTGAAGGTTTTCCTTTTGGAAAAGTGAAAGTTCAGTGGGCCGGGCCGGATTTGAACCGGCGACCTTCGCCGCGTGAGGGCGACGTCCAAAGGCCTCAATATCTTTCATTGTTAGCCAGCTAGACTACCGGCCCAATTCAAAAATTAGGCCTCTAATCCATAAATCTTTCCCAAGTTTAAGGGAAAAAGCTCTGTTTCAAATCATAAAATTTTAGGAGGATGGAAGCCTTCTCCCTTTCTCCTTCTGGCTAGATTAGTTTTAGCATGCCTTTTTATAAATAGCTTACTATTATGGTCGGCATATATCTTCCTTCAAAATATAGTGGTTTTGGGGCTTATTTTTCTCATGGAAACTTAGCTTTTAAACTTTTCAGCGCTCCATTTAGTTGGAGAAGAGTTTACGATGTTTGGGGAGATGGCGTCAGAGGTGGTTAAAATGTTGCTATTTATTTTGTGGGTGACTATTGCCTTTTCCATAATTTGGGGCGCCCTCTGGCTTAAAGCCATAAAAAAGTCCATGTGGCAAAGCTAAAACCACTAACCATATAAACCAGTATTTATTTCACTTAAAATTTGAATGGCGGGCGGTAGCTCAGCTTGGTAGAGCTTCCGAGCTTGCTGGACCACGCCGGCAGGCGGAGATGCTGTAGACGCCTACCATAGTCGGCGTTCGCCGTTCTGGTGGGCGTCACCCAGCCTACCAAGCGTACATGTATGGGTGCAGAAACCGGAGTGTCGCAGGTTCAAATCCTGCCCGCCCGACCATAACCTAAATGTTTAATTCCTTAACCAGCCTTCCTTCCTTGATTATTGTTTTTAGTTTTTCTATATCTGGGTTTAGGGGTTTATCCTCTTTTAGCGGCGGCACAATTTCTCTTATTTTCTTGTAGGCTTTTTTGGTTCCCTTCCCTAATTTTTCTGCGTCGCGGTATTCTATTGCTTGGGCTGCGCATAGGAGTTCTATGGCTACTATATATTCTGTGTTTTCTAGTATATGCATGGCTTTTTGAGCCGCTGTTGTTCCCATACTTACAAAGTCCTCAAAGTTTGCTGATGTCGGGATTGAGTCTGCGCATGCCGGATGCGCTAAAACCTTGTTTTCTGAGGCTAGGGCTACAGCTGTATATTGGGCGGTCATTAAGCCGCTGTTTAAGCCTCTCTTCGTCTGTGGTGGCGTCAGGAATGCCGGTAAACCATTGTTTAGCTTCTCATCCAATAAGCGGAAGATTCGCCTTTCTGAAATGTTACCCACCACTGTTAGGGCTAATCCTAAGGTGTCCATCGCCAACGCTATTGGTTGCCCGTGAAAGTTTCCCCCTGAAAGACATACTCCGTATTCGGGGAATATGAGGGGGTTGTCTGTAGCCGAATTTATCTCCACTTCAACAACTTTTCTCGCGTATGCTATGGCGTCTCTAACAGCGCCTAAAACTTGTGGCGCGCACCTTAAACTGTAGGGGTCATGGGGACGACCAATCTTAGCTACCGCCTCTCGCCCGGTTTGAATTAGTTTGCTTCCGGAGATCAACAATCTCATGTTTTTAGCTGTTGTACCTTGGCCTTTGTGAGATCTAACGTTGTGAATTTTTTCGTCCAAAGCGTCTGAGACGCCAAGCAATGCTTCCATCGACATGGCAGCCGCTATTTCAGCTGTCTTTATTAGGTTTTCTGCCCTGTGGACGGTTAAGGCGGCGATGGCTGTCATCAGTTGTGTGCCGTTGTTTAGAGCTATGCCCTCTTTAGCTTCCAATTGTACGGGCTTTATTCCAGCTTTTTCCATGGCTTCTTTTCCGCTCATTATTTTGCCTTTATATTCGGCTTCGCCCTCGCCCATTAGCACGAGAACCATGTGGGATAGAGGCGCCAAGTCTCCGCTTGCGCCCACAGAGCCCTTCGCCGGTATTATTGGGTGAACGCCTCTGTTAAGCATCTCCACCAAAGTTTCAAGAGTTTCTAAACGTATGCCAGAATAGCCCTTCGCCAAAGTATTTGCTCTCAAAAGCATGGTTGCTCGGACAACCTCAGTGCCTAAGGGTTTTCCAACACCCGCAGCGTGGCTCCTAATAAGGTTTGTTTGAAGCTGATTGAGCTCTTGACTGGAAATTTTTGCGTCGCTTAATGCGCCGAAACCAGTATTTACGCCGTAAATAACCTCACCTTTTTCTAAAAGTTTTTCCAAAAATTCCCGGCAAGCCTTTACGCGGACTTTAACTCTTTCTGGAATAACAACTTCAGCTTTATCACATGCAACTTTCACAACGTCTTCGATTTTCAGGTTTTCTCCGTCTATTTGCACTTTATACATGTTTCTCTCCGCTATAAGGCTAAACTTTTAAAGATTTTAATTTTTGGAAAATCTCGAGTTTTTCATGACTTTTAGAAGATGTTTTCATAAAACTTTTATATGCTGTAGTTATTGTGGATTATAGTTTAGAGTAATGATGATGTAGGTGCTATTATGGAGCCTAGCAAGAAGCCTTTAAATGTCTTGGTTAAGCAGTTAAATGCTAACATTGCTGTCGTTTTGAAGAATGGCTGTGAGTATAGGGGTAAAATGATCAAGTGTGATGGACACATGAATATTCTTCTGGAAGGCGCCACTGAGTGTAAAGATGACCAGCTTGTAGCCAATTATGGGAGTGTTTTGCTTAGGGGGAACAATATCTTATATATTGTTTTAGATGCGCTTAAAAAGTAGGTTTTGTGTTTCGCCAGTTACGTAGGCTAATGCTTTGTCCGCGTTTACTTCCAGCAGTAAGTGTTTTCTCTTGAAGAAGCTTGTTATGTTTTCAACGTCTCGCCTTAATAGTTGTTGGGCGTTTGGGTGCTCTTTTGTTACGTATTGGGGCCAGTCTATTATTAGGATGTGGTTGTCTGGTTTTAGGATTATGTTGTATTCGCTTAGGTCTGCATGAATTACTCCGGCTTTTAAGTAGGCTCTTCTTATGTTGCTGAGAATCTCTTTTAACACTTTATCAGGTTTTGGAATTTCTCGCCATTCTGCCAGTTCTGCTCCTTCTATGGCGCCCATGGTTATGGCATGACGGTTTTGGCTTATGGGTTTTGGCACTGCCACACCTTCCGGATAAACAAGCTTTAGGGCTTCGTATTCTTTTTCTGCGGCTTTTCTTGAGCGCAAAAGCCAATTGACGTTTTCTGTTGTCCATCCTCGTTTTATTTGGGTTTGGCGGAAGCTTATTCTTCCAAGCCTATGGAATTTTATGGCTATGCGTTTGCCTGTTGGCGTTAAAGCGTCGTAGACGTCTGCCTCTTTACCTACGCCTAACGGCTTGCCGAAGGCCTCTAGGACTCCTGCTTTTACGAAGGCGTTTATGGCTAGGCAGTCGTAGCCCGCATAGTTTAGTGCATAGCCTAAGTAAGGTTGTTTTGTTTGGCGGATTAAGCTGAACTTGTGCAGCCTATCTAGTCTGAAAGTGGCTTCTTCCTCACTGAATTTTGAAAATTTTATGATAAGCTCTTTTGGGACGAATTCGTGTTTTGTCATGGCGGCCTCTATGACCTGGAGTATGCGGAGGTCTT
>JAWCQV010000074.1:0-4107 GCA_038869575.1 Bathyarchaeia archaeon
ACAACTGAAATAAGCCTATCTCGCTTCTTCTTTATGAGAAAGAACAAAACTGTGGCTCCAACTCCAACCAAAACAACGAAGTATAAGGCGTTTCCAAGGGAGCCAGCTGGGTTTTCTGAGAACGGGGTAACACTGTAAAGTTCAATAGGCGAAGCAAACAAGACATAGGCGCATAAAACTCCAACAAGCAAGCTCGTAAGTACGGGAGCCATATGTATTAAGCTGACCCTAAAGCCACCTTCACTCAACTTTTATCACCAGATCTTGATAGGTCCAAGTATTAAAACGCATTTATTAGTAGAATAAAACTTTTCATAATGAGTTTTAATTTCGATTTCGAATAAATACGCTACATCCGGCCTAATAATCTATAAATGCTTTATATTTTCGGCTGCAAAATATCACTGCCAGTGAAATCCAGATGCTTGTAACCAACAAAGAAATATTAAAAAAGGCTCAAAAGGCGGCCTACGCTATAGGGGCCTTCAACATCCAAAATCTTGAAAGCCTATTGGCAGTAGTGGAAGCCGCAGCTGAAGAAAGGTCGCCAGTAATAGTGGCAGTAACTCCAGGAGCCATAAAATACGGCGGACTAAACTATTTGGCAAGACTTGTTAAAACAGCAGCCGAAACCGTGCCGGTGCCAATGTCGTTACACCTCGACCACGGGGAAGACGTGGAAACTGTGAAAAAATGCTTGGAAGCAGGTTTCACATCTGTAATGATTGATGGCTCCCACCTGCCTATCGAAGAAAACATCGCTTTAACAAAGCGTGTTGTGGACGTAGCCCATCAAATGGGGGTCTCGGTTGAAGGGGAGCTTGGAAGGCTTGCGGGCGTGGAAGAGAAAACGGTTGAGGAAAGGGAGTCTGTTTTAACGGATCCGAGGGAAGCAGAAGAATTTGTTAGTTGCACAGGTGTGGATGCGTTAGCTGTTTCAATAGGCACTTCGCATGGAGCTTACAAGTTTAAGGGCGAACCCCAACTTGATTTCGAGAGATTAAAGCAGATACGAGAAAGGGTTAGGGTGCCGTTGGTACTGCACGGGGCCTCAAGCGTTCCCCAGTGGATAATTGAGAAAGCCACAAAATATGGAGCAGAACTGGCCGGAGCGAAGGGCATACCGGAAGAGCATATTAGAAAGGCAATTTCGCTTGGAATAACAAAGATAAACATAGACACAGACCTAAGACTAGCTTTTATAGCCAAGGTCCGCGAAGTCTTAACGAACTCGCCCAAAGAGTTTGACCCCAGAAAAATCTTGGGGCCGGCAAAAGAAGCAATGAAAGAGGTTGTTAAGGCAAAGATGCGCCTGTTTGGGAGTTCTGGAAAAGCATAAGGTATTGGAGGAAATGCGAGATGCGAATAGGTGTTTTAAGTGGTGGAGGAGATGCTCCTGGAATAAACGCTGTTATAAGGGCTGTTGTTAGGCGGGGAATACAAACATACGGAGACGAGATAATAGGCATTAAGGAGGGCTGGCGTGGGTTGCTGGAGGACGCCTTAGTTCCATTAGACTTTGAGGCTGTTGCGGGCATACTTCCCAGGGGTGGCTCAATCCTTGGAACTTCTCGGACAAATCCCTTCAAACGCGAGAAGGGACCAGAACAAATACTGGGAAATGCCAGAAAAGCTGGTTTAGACGCTGTCATAGCCATTGGTGGAGATGACACTTTAAGCGTTGCTCATAAGATGGCTGATCATGGTCTTAAATGTGTTGGTGTTCCTAAAACAATAGATAATGACTTAGTGGAAACTGACTACACTTTTGGTTTTCACACAGCTGTGGCCATAGCAACAGAAGCCCTAGACAAGCTCCACAGTACAGCAGAAGCCCACAACCGCGTCATAATCCTAGAAGTTATGGGACGCTACACTGGACACATAGCCCTAGCAGCCGGACTAGCTGGTGGAGCAGACGCCATCCTAATACCGGAAAAGCCATTCGACATAGAAGAAGTCTGCGAATATATTAGGCGAAGGCAAAAGCGTGGAAGAAACTTCAGCCTAATAGTGGTGGCTGAAGGCGCAAAACCAAAAGGCGGAAGGGAAATAGTCTATAGCGAACGCATAGACGAGTTCGGTCACATAAGCTTAGGCGGTATAGGCTATTACTTGGCTAAGGAAATTGAGCAGCGGACTGGCATAGAAACAAGAGTGGTTGTTTTGGGACACTTGCAGCGTGGCGGTTCGCCGATAGCCTTTGACCGCATACTAGCCACAAGATTCGGTGTAGCAGCAGTAGACTTAGCCCACGAAGGAAAATTTGGCTACATGGTGGCGCTTAAAGGCAACCAGATCGTGCCGGTGCCGCTTAAAGACGTTGTTGGCAAGAGAAAAACTGTTGACATTGAACTTTACGAGCTTGCCAGCGTCTTCTTTGGCTAAGTTGCAAGAGTCCTAGCCAAACTCAGCAGTCTAGTGTCCAAGGGCTTCTCTTTACCGCATGCCTCTTTTAGGCTTATGCTTTTAATTTCGCCCTTTTGCAAGCCAACCACGCAGTTTCCAATTCCACTAGCTAACAAGTCAACTGCCTCATTTGCAAACAGACTTGCTAAAAGTCGGCTTCTGGCGGTTGGGCTTCCGCCCCGCTGGGCATAGCCAACAATGCTTAATCGAACCTCTGCACCGGTGTTAGCCTCGATTTCTTCGGCGATTTTGCGGGTGTCGCCGACGCCTTCCGCCGCCACAATTATGCCAGACCGTTTACCCTTAGCTGCATTCTCCTTAACAGTTCTAAAAACTTCCTCCATGTCTATTGAAACCTCCGGAACCAAAATGACTTCGGCGCCAATAGTTAAGCCTACAGTCAAAGCCAAAAATCCTCTTCGGCGTCCCATAACTTCTACGACGAAGACTCTTTCATGGGATATGGCTGTGTCCCTGATCTTGTCGATTTCCGCCACTGCCGTATTAACAGCCGTGTCAAAACCAATAGTCTCGTCAACGCCATAAACATCATTGTCTATGGTGGCTGGAACCCCAACAATTAAGGCGTCTGTTTCACGGCTAAGTTCTAAGGCGCCCCTGAAAGAGCCCTCCCCACCAATAACAACAAGCCCATCCACGTTGTCGGCGGCAAGGTTTTCGGCAGCCTTTCTAATACCTTCCAGAGTTTTAAACTCTGGACAACGCGAAGTCAAAAGAATAGTGCCGCCCAACTGAATAATTCCACCAACAGAACGTGGCGTCAAAGGCCTAAAACGATTATTGATTAAACCTTCCCAGCCCCTTTCAAAACCCAAAACCTTAAAACCCAAGGCACTAGCCAAACGTGTGACCGCCCTAATAGCCGCATTCATCCCCGGAGCATCGCCACCACTAGTAACAACGCCAACGGTCTTCACCATTTTAGCCCACCGTCTACAACTCTAAAGCCTTAAAACAAGTTCTCCTAATCAAAATAAATGACTTCCATTCACATTACAGGAAATGGAGGACCAAAATTGGATAACAACCACATAATCGTCTTAACCACAACATCAAGCAAAGATGAAGCAGAAAAAATTGCACACGCACTATTGGCTGAAAGGCTAATTGCATGTGCCAACATAATAGGACCAATCTACTCGCTCTTCTGGTGGCAAGACAAAATCGACACGGCTCAAGAACACCTAATTCTCATGAAAACAAGAAAAGACCTATTCGTCAAAATCGCCGAGAAGGTGAAAGCCCTCCACAGCTACCAAGTGCCAGAAATAATAGCACTGCCAATAGGGGAGGGCTTCAAACCATACATGGAATGGCTGAACAGCAACCTTCAATAGTGTTATAAAAAGGCTTACAGCAAATAACGTTATTACCATCTTTTAAGTTTATTTTCTGTTGGTCGAGATGCCTGTAAACATTGAGCATATAAAGCAGAGAATTGTTGAAATTCTTGAAACAATAAATGAATTGAAACGTTTAATCTCAAAGCCCTATGTCGAGTTAAGCCTTAATGAAAAATATGCCATCCGCTACCATATTATAGTTCTTGCTGAAGCTTTAGGAGGTTTATGCTTTCAAATAGCGACGGAAGATCTTAACCGCACCCCCAGCTCTTACTCGCAGTGCTTCAAAATATTAGAGGAGGAGGGCATCTGCGATTGCGCTAAGGATTTTACG
>JAWCQV010000075.1:0-4060 GCA_038869575.1 Bathyarchaeia archaeon
GAAGCGGGGGCACGACCACGTAAGTTGCCGAAACAACACCAACACACGTCGAAATAACCCCCCAGACAAGGTAGTAAATTGGGTCTTTACGACTGAAAAATGCGTAAAACAATGTGTATACCCCTAAGGGACCAAAAATCCAAAATGGAAGGTTAAGATAGTCGAAGGGAATCATGTTAACGCTGTAGACAACAGCAGCCAGACCCAAAGAGACGACGAGAACTGCTAGGGCGCCAGTGCCATAGCCAAACGAAGACCCACTTCTATTAGACCCCAATGCTTTTCCTCCTAGTTTAATGAATATTTCTAGCATTACCCTATTAAAGTTTCACAAATACGGGCTAAATGGAAGTATAACCGTTGTAGAAGCATGTCCAGTCGATTTACTTTAGGATTAGGGGATATATTTCTTTAGCCACATATTCTAGGTATCTTTCCTTATCTGTTAAGTTAAAGATGGTTACTGAGGCGTCCCTAGTTATGCCAACAACATAGCCGTACTCTCTTGCTCTAGCCACAATGTACCATAGGTCGCCGTGCTTGCAATAGTCCTCAAAAAGCGAGGTGTTCACCAAGTCCGGTCCATAAAGCGAAAGCTTATTCACATTTGGAATATCCACATTGTCGAAAAAAGTGATTTTTGTGTCTTCTGGATTTTTTAGGTGGAACTCGCGGAGGATTTCAGGTGGTATGCGGGCTTCCACTATGCCGCCAACTTTGTCAAATAGGATTTCGCTGAGCTTGTTGGCTATAAAATTGGCTAGGCGTTTCTTCTCAACAACTGTTAGGAATGTGGCATCTTCCAGCTTAGAAAAGCTGAAGAGGGCTTCAACAGTACGGGGTAGGGGCGCGACTTTGCCTCTGTGGAAAACGTGAATTATGTAGTCGTGGGAGTAAACGCCCCTAAGCATGTTCTCTTCTGGTTTTGGGAGAAGCCCCACAACTTCTGTTACAAGCGTAAACTTGTAGTCGCCCTCCTCGTAAGATTCCTCAACGCGGTAGCCTTCAAGCCTGGAAGCAATATCGTCCAGTAGGAGCGGTTCTGAAAGCCTAAAAACCTTGCCGGCAACAACCATCAGCATCGCCAAAAACGTATAATGCGCGTTGAAGACTAAAGCCTTACGCTTAAGGCTTTGGAACACTTATATTACCTACCAAACTAAATACATGACTATGAGCTACATTCCGGAACAGGTTAAACTCTGCCTAAAGGATTTGGTCGAGAGGCTTAATAGGCATAAAATAATGTACTTAATTGTCGGAGCCATGCCTGTACATTTTTATGGCAGACCACGAACATCGGCTGACATAGATATGGTGGTTGCTTCACGCATTTCTAAGGAAAAGTTGCAGAGAATTTTAGGAGATAGGTACACGTTGTATTATAATGGAAAGGCTATAATGAAGTTTATTGACGGCGTAACAAAAACCGGAGTAGACGTTCTTCTCTCCTTAAGCACTGCCGGTTTAAGCCAAGAATCGTTGAAAAAGCTAAAAATGGTTGAGGTTGACGGCGTACGGATAACTATCCCATGTCCAGAAGACTACATAATAACCAAGTTGAAAGCTAGGAGACCAGACACCTTCGACTTTTCTGATGTCATGTCTGTGCTTTTAAACATGCGTGAACAAATAGACTGGGATTACTTGATGAAAAGGGCTGAGGAGGAGGGCTTGGCGCATCTTATAAAGTATTACCGGGATGGGTTGAAATGGAAAGTGAGTTAAAGCCTCCGATTTATAGAGATGGAATACTTTTCTGTCCCTATTGTCGCTCGCCGCTTTTAACAATTGAAGAAACCCATTTTAGGTTTAAGTGCGCCGTGTGTCAAAAACCTCTTGGAAAACTTAGCATAGCGACTTTGAAGAGGATGTTTGATGATTTTCCAAAGGAGTTGGCAAAAGAGTGGACGCTGGAGATGGAGGCTAGGAAAAAGCTTAGCCATGGCAAATTTTAACCAGCCCAAGAATTTGTTAAAATATTGGTTTGCCTTTGTTTCTGGTTGCCTAATTGCTTTAATAAGAGTTTTTATCCCTATTTCATACTGCATAAGGGTAAGGCATTAGAGGAAAAGAAGTCAGATGCTAATCAGCGAGGTCATCCTTGAAAACTTCATGAGCTACGAGTATGCTAGGGTGCCCCTTAAACCCGGCGTGAACGTGATTTGCGGTCCTAATGGTGCTGGAAAATCCTCACTTTTGTTGGCTATTTCTGTGGCTCTTGGTCAGTCTTATACTGAGCGTTCTAGGAAACTTAGCGACTTGATCCGTTGGAGTAAGGATCAAGCCCGTGTTACGCTTATACTGGATAATTCTAAGAGGGGTGGTAAGCGTCCGGTTCCAAAGTTTAATAAGGATCAGATTTTTTTGACGAGGGTTTTGAGGCGGGATGGCAAGTACTGGTTTGAGTTGGAGAATCGGGCTGCTTCAAAGCAGGATGTTGAGAGGCTTCTAGCCAAATTAGGCGTTGACCCTGACAACATGCTTATTATTATGCATCAGAACATGGTGGAACAGTTTACGGTGCTTTCTCCACAAGATAAGCTGAAGATGGTCGAGGCGGCTGTTGGGCTTGAGGCTTACCGCGAAAACGTTTTGGAAGCCCAGAAAAAGCTCACGCGCATATTAAGCCAAGAAGAGTCCATAAGCAAGCTTTTGGAGTCGGCGGAGCAGACCCTCAATTACTGGAGGGAACAATACGAAAGGTTTCAAGAGAAGAAGCAGTTAATGGCGAAGAAGCGCTTCTTAGAGCGGGAACTCGCTTGGGCTGAGGTAAACCGCAAAGAAGACATCGTCAAGAATTTGGAGGCGAAACTTGAGAAAGAACTGTCCCTGCTGAGGCAAATTGAGGGCGAAGTCAAAACAGCCCAAGGGCAACTTCAAACCCATCAGAGCCAGCTTGAAAGGCTTAAGGGTGAATGGAAGAGGAGCCTCAACGAAACCATAAGCCTCGAACGGGAGAAGGCTGGAAGCCAAGCCACAATTTTGCTTTGTGAACAGCTATTGGCAGAGGCAGCCTTCATAGAAAACGAGGCTCAAAGCGGCAAACAGAACTTGAAGCTTTTAAAAACTGAAAGCCTAAGAGAACTCATAGAAAGTTCGCGGCTGAAGGTTTCAAAGCTTGATGATGAGTTGGGCAGAAAACTTTCGGAGACGCGTATTCTTGAGGAGCAGATGGAGAAGGTTGGAAGTCAAATTCTCGACGCAAGGGTTAGGCTTGCGCTTTTGAATTATCGAATGGAGAATGCAAAGGCAAACATTGAGGATTTGGAGAAGACGCTTAAAGATGCAAAAGCCCAGTTGGATGCTGCTGTTAAGAAGGCTGAGGAGACTGGTTCCAGAATAGCCGTCATTAAGAGTGTTGGCGAAATCTTGGATGAGATTCGCGTTACTGATGGGCATTTGGCGGCTTTGGCTGGCGTTTCTGAAGATGTGGAGCGCATGTATGAGTCTTACTCGCAGCTTTACTTGGAGCTTAAGGAGAAAGCCCGACTGGTGGCTGAAAACCGGGAAAAAGCCTTGGAGGAAGTTAAAGCACGGGTGCAAGCTTGGCGAACAGTGATTCAAAGCCTCCTAGACCGTGTAAACCTTGAATACCAGAAGATTTTAGCTGGTTCTCAGGCTGTTGGCGAGGTTAGGCTTGTAAACGAGCATGACATTGAGGTGGCTGGACTTGAAATCCTCGTAGGCTTTAAGGGTGGAAAACCAGTGCCGCTTAACGCTTACACGCAAAGCGGCGGCGAAAGGACAACAGCTACCATGAGCTTCCTTTTGGCCTTGCAAAAACACGTGCGCTCGCCCTTCCGTGCAGTGGACGAGTACGACGTGCACATGGACCCAAAGAACCGAGAAATAATAGCTCAGATACTGATTTCGACGGTTAAGGATGCCAATGCTCAATATGTGGTGATTACTCCAAGCCATGTTACCTTCGCGAAAGACAACGTGCACATTATTACGGTTCAGAATGTTGAGGGTAAATCCATAATCAAAGAGGTTGCCTAATGCAGTCAAAGCGGGAACGCGTCAAAATTGGACGGGAAAGGCTTCAACGAGTTAT